>QFQW01000118.1 GCA_003248755.1 Chryseobacterium sp.
CTGTCGGTGCTTTTTGAGCAGTAGCATTTTGCACCAATTCTAAAATTTTACTCAGCTTGCTATCAGTATATGCAGTTGTCACTTTTACCTGTGAAACGGTATTTAAGTTTATCATCCCTGCCAGTACCGTTTCACCTTTTGATTTCGTGTCAGGCTTGCTCTCACCCGTAAGAGCTGCTGTATTGAAAGATGCAGTTTCGGACAATAATTCTCCGTCCAATCCTAACTTTTCTCCAGGCTTCAATTGTATTATCTCTCCAATAGTAACTGTTTCAGCTTTTACAACTTTTGTTTGAGTGCCTTGTAAAATGGTTACTTCATCAGGACGTTGGTCGAGTAAAGATTTGATATTTGTTTTAGCTCTCTTTACTGCTAATGACTGAAAGACTTCACCAACAGCATAAAACAGCATTACAGCAACACCCTCGGGGTATTCACCAATGGTAAAGGCTCCAATAGTAGCAATACTCATCAGCAAAAATTCTGAAAAAACATCGCCTTTACCAATACTTTCAAAAGCTTCTTTAATTACAGGAAATCCGACTGGTGCATAAGCTATTATATACCAAACAGTTCTTACCCAACCTTGAAACCATTCAGGTTTCAAGACATTGTCTAAGTAAATAGCAATTAGCAATAGTACCAAAGAAATAATTCCTGGTAAAAACATTTTTACAACGCTGTTTTTATCAACAGCTTCACTTCGTTCATTGCTCTTTTGATTAACTTTTTCATCCGTTGAGCAACAAACATTATCAGTACTCTGCCCTGTATTTGTTTGGGCATCGTTTTTGTTCTCCTCCGTGCAGCAGAGTTGCTTGCCCTGCGCATCATAAATATGCTTGTGATTTTTATCTGTATTTATCATCGTTTAGTTATTATTGGTTAATCTTCGTCTTCTCCTGCATTAGATAATTTTGCGTTTACAAAAAATGCTCCTTTTACAACGATTTTGGCATTGACAGGAATTTGCTTGACAAAAGTTATTGCGGTATACCCCATATCAGATACCCCTTTCAATACTTCTACTTTTTCAAAATTTATACTTGCCTTATCTTCTTTTTCATTTTTATCTCCCTCTTTATGATTTTCTTCTTCTTTACCTTCTTCGTGATGCTCTTCTGCTTTTTTATCGGTTTGTACGAAAATATAATATTTACCATCAGTATTTACGATGGCATCATTGGGAACAGCAGGTGTAGTTACATTGCTTAAGCTTACAACCCCTGTTATGTTCATTCCATCAATTAAACCAATTTTACTACCTTTTATACGACAACGTACAGCAATAGTTTTACTCTCGTTTTGAAAAGATGAACCGATATTGAAAACCGTAGCCTCATATTCTGTGGTTGGATTATTTGTCAATCTAAAATGAATAGTTTGCCCGATTTTTATTTGTGGTAAATCTTTTTCGAATACTTGTAAATCCAAATGTAATGAGCTGTTATCTACTATTTCAATTACCGGCGAAGAAACATCTACATAACTTCCAATTTTAGCGTAAACATTACTTACTGTGCCATTTAAAGGACTAATTACTGTCAGAGCAGATTTCAAATTACTGTTTGATAAGGTGCTGGGATTGATGCCCATTAATTGTAGTTGTTGATGTAAAGACGCTTTTCGAGTACGAAGGCTGTTCAATTCGGCTGTTGCACTTTGTAAATTTTTCTTTGCGCCAGCATTTCCTTCATTTAACTCTTTTTGTCTTGATAGCTCTTGCTCTGCAAAAGTTATCTTACTTACTACACTCAAATATTCTTCCTGTAATTGTATAAACTGCGGATTGGCAATAGTTGCTATTATTTCACCCTTTCTAACATAATCCCCAATTTGAACTTTCAATGTTCTTATCACTCCACCATATAAAATTGTAGCGTTGGCTTTGTTGTTATTAGGAACATTCAGATTTCCATTTGCTTTGATAGTTGCAGACAGCTCTCTTTGTTCTATTGTGCCTATTTTTATTCCAACTATCTTTAATTGTTCCTCTGAAAGAGTGGCAATGGTTGGTACTTCTTCCTCGGCTTCTTCTCTTTGAATTTCTTTTGCTTCCTGGTTCTGCCCATTTCCATCTTTCTGATTATTGCAAGCGGAAAATGCAAATATTAAAACAGTTATCACTGTTACAATTGTGATTTTATTTATGTTGAATTTCATTTTTTACTTATTGATTAATGAGAGAATAAATATTGATTACAGACTGGTTTACCTGCTGAATACTTTTCAGATAATTTAATTGAATGTCGGTTGCGGTTTGCAATGCAAAAAGATATTCCACATAGCTAATTTCTCCTGTTTTATACCCTAATTGTGCCGCTGATACTATTTCTTTGGCATTAGGCAATGCTTCTTGCTGAAAATAATTAAACTGTTGCATATCCTGTTGGTATTGCTGCAAAGCATTTTGTAATTGTGTTGTTAATGCTTGCTGCTGCTGCTGAGCATTGGCTTCGGAAGCCTGTTTTCTGAAGTCCAAAGATTTTATCCTTGCTTTGGTAGCACCATAAGTGATAGGAATTGCAATGCCAATATTTACAGAATTGAAACGGTTACCAGAATTAAAATATTTTTCCATACCATTTACTGTGTGAAAACCTATTAAAGATTGATTTGTAAAACCAATTGTAAAATCAGGTAAACCTTGGGAACGTTCTACCTTTTTGGTCTGTTCTGCAATAACAGCATCCTGATACAAGGATTGAATGGCGGGATGACTTGCTACTACATCATTATCCAATAAATTGCTGATTTGTAAAGGTTGAAAAATTCCATTTTCTGCAATGAGAAAATCCTCTCTTGTATTCATCAAAGTTTTCAGACTGGCAACAGCATTATTTAAAAACACTTTATTCTGTTTTAACAATAAATTGATTTCCCCTTTCTTAGCTTCTGCCGTACTGATGTCCACTTTTTTTGTATCGCCGGTTTTATAACGAAGCTGTGCTATTTCTATAAAATCGCTGTACAGACTATCTAACTGTTGTAATTGCTTTTGGTTATGTTGCAAATATAGGATTTGATAATAGTAAGTTCTGACCTGCGTTTTTAACTCTAGTACGGTAAGATTTTTCTGTAATTCTTTCCCTTTTATTTCGGCATTAATCAATTGTTTTTTTGCTCCGAATAATGTAGGAAAAGGAATAGTTTGTGCCACTTCAAAAGACTGGTCGAATTTTGTACTGTTGTACTGCCCCAATTGTGCATTAAAACCTAATTTTGGTAATTCTCCGGCAGTTTTTTTCAAGGCTTTACTTGCATCAATTTCTAAATCTGAAGCCTTTATGGTTTGATTATTTTTCAGCGCGATGTTTATTGCTTCATCAACACTGGATAAATCTTTCGTTTGTGCGTTTGCTGTAAAACCTACCAATGATAGCAGTAACACAACGATAGTTGTAATGGGTTTCACTTTAAATTTTCTTTTTAAATTAATTTTTGAATTGAAGATGATATACAATAGAGGCAGTACGAATAGGGTAAGGAATGTTGCAGTTACCAAACCACCGATAACAACTGTAGCCAATGGTTTTTGTACCTCTGCGCCTGCACTACTGCTCAAAGCCATTGGCAGAAATCCTAAACTGGCTACTGTTGCAGTCATCAAAACTGGTCTCAAACGGATTTTAGTTCCTTCGATTACCCGTTTCAATACATCTTTTTCTCCTTCTTTTTCTAATTGATTGAAAATACCTATCAGTACAATTCCGTTTAGGACAGCAACGCCAAACAATGCAATAAATCCAATACCTGCGCTGATGCTAAAAGGCATTCCTCGAAGTAACAAAGCTAGTATTCCTCCAATTGCACTCATTGGGATGGCTGTAAAAATTAATCCTGCCTGTTTAAAGGAACTGAAAGTAAAGTAAAGCAGTACAAATATCAATATTAAAGAAACTGGAACAGCTATCAGTAATCTATTGCTTGCTTCCTGTAAATTTTCAAACTGTCCTCCATAAGTGAAATAATACCCTGATGGTAATTTTACTTGGTTGTTCAACTTTTTTTGAATTTCTTCTACCACACTTTGTACATCTCTGCCTGCAACATTAAAACCAATTACAATTCTTCTCTTTCCAGCTTCACGGCTTATCTGCGCAGGTCCTAATTTATAGTCAATTGTAGCCACCTGTGATAGAGGAATTTGACTGCCTGTGCTAGTTGGTATCATCATATTGTTTACATCTTCAATACTACCTCTATAGGTACTATCTAAACGCACAACTAAATCAAATCGCCTTTCATTCTCAAAAACCACACCTGCACTTTTTCCTGCAAAAGCAGTACTTACAACATTATTTACATCTTCTACATTTACTCCATAATTGGCTAAACGAGTTCGGTCGTATTCAATATTAATTTGAGGTAACCCGCTTACCAGTTCTACCTGAGGCACTGTAACTCCCTTTACTGTTTGTATAACTTTGCTAACCTTATCGGCATTTAACGCTAGTGTGTCTAAATTTTCTCCGAAAATCTTAATTGCAACATCTTGTTTTACCCCTGTCATAAGTTCGTTAAAGCGCATTTGAATGGGTTGGCTTTTTTCGACAATAATGCCAGGTATTACGGCTATTTTTTCTTCTATTGCATCGCCTAATTCATCGTATGTCCTTCCGGATTTCCATTCACTTTCAGGCTTAAGAATAATTATTAAATCTGTTGCACTTGGAGGCATTGGGTCAGTAGGTACTTCACCAGCTCCAGTTCTACCTACCACCATTTTTACTTCATCAAATTGTTTGGCAATTCTCGAAGCAAGCATCGAAGTTTCTATACTTTGTGATAATGAGGTTTCAATAGGCATTTTAAATTCAAACGCATATTCTCCTTCTTGTAGTTGGGGTATAAATTCTCCTCCCATTCGGCTAAACAAGAAAATACTAATTGCAAATATGGCAATGGCGATACCAACGAACCAATACTTTATGCTAATCGCTTTTTCAAGCAAAGGCTGATATTTTCTTTGTAACCAATTCATCATTCTATCGGAAAAGGTTTCTTTATGTGAAGGCTTTTTGGATAAGAACAAAGCACACATCATAGGTATGTATGTTAAGGATAAAATCAAAGCTCCAAAAATGGCAAAACCTACAGTCTGTGCCATCGGACGGAACATTTTGCCTTCTACGCCCACTAACGTAAGAATAGGAATGTAAACAATTAGTATAATGATTTCACCAAATGCTGCACTACTACGAATTTTGGAGGCAGACAGAAAAACTTCCTCATCCATTTCAGTTTGTGTAAGCCTTTGTTTAGATTTTCGTAAGCCTAAATGATGCAATGTGGCTTCCACAACAATTACTGCCCCATCTACAATCAACCCAAAATCTATGGCTCCCAAACTCATTAAGTTGGCGCTTACACCAAACACATTCATCATCGCCAAGGCAAACAGCATTGCTAAGGGAATAGCGGAAGCTACAATTAATCCTGCTCTAAAATTTCCTAAAAAAAGTACCAATACAAAGATTACAATCAATGCACCTTCTATCAGGTTTTTTTCTACGGTACTCATTGCCTTGTCAACTAAAACTGAACGGTCTATATAGGGCTCAATAATAATATCATCAGGTAATGACTTTTGTATAGTAGGAAGCTTTTCTTTTATTTTTTCAATTACATTATTGGCGTTTTCGCCTTTTAACATCATCACAACACCACCTACTGCATCAACATCTCCATTATATGTCATTGCTCCATATCTTACAGCATTACCAAATCGTACATCCGCCACATCTTTTATAAAAATTGGAACACTGCCAGGATTATTCTTTACACTAATGTTTTTTATATCATCTAATGATGTAACCATACCAATACCTCTAACAAAATAAGCACTTGGTTTCTTATCAATATATGCTCCCCCTGTATTTTGGTTGTTTCTTTCAAGAGCGTTGAAAATATCGGTAATACTTACATCCATAGCCTTTAAGCGACTAGGATTAACAGCTACTTCATATTGTTTTAGCTCGCCGCCAAAACTATTTACTTCTGCAATTCCGGGAGTACCATACAGTTGCCTTGCTACAATCCAGTCCTGCATTGTACGTAGGTCTTTGGCATTGTATTTATTTTCACTTCCCTTTTTGGGATGTATTATATATTCGTATATCTGACCAAGTCCTGTACTTACCGGAGCCAGTTCCGGCGTTCCTATTCCAT
The DNA here is from genome assembly GCA_003248755.1 of Chryseobacterium sp. GTDB lineage: Bacteria > Bacteroidota > Bacteroidia > Flavobacteriales > Weeksellaceae > Epilithonimonas. The sequence goes on from QFQW01000118.1 coordinate 6,172, forward strand.
TCGGAATTTTTTCTTCTGCTTCTTTCAGTTTTTCGTTAATGAGCTGTCGGGCAAAATAAATATCTACTTTTTCCTTGAATACAACTGTAATTACGGACAAACCAAACCTCGAAATACTTCTGGTTTCTTCTAAATCGGGAATATTAGCAATGCTTTGCTCTATGGGAAAGGTAACTAATTGTTCTACTTCCTGAGCTGCCAATGTTGGGCAAACCGTAATTATTTGTACCTGATTATTTGTAATATCGGGTACGGCATCAATGGGTAATTTTGTGGCACTCCACACTCCCCAAATAATGAGTAACAATGTCATTATTCCGATGACAAGTTTGTTCTTTATACTAAATTTTATGATACTGTCTAACACAATTCATATGATTAAAGATTAATAAATAGTGGATATAAATTCTTCCACTCCATATATGTGAAATGAATAGCTAAATGCTCGACTGAGGGGGTACGTTATTTAATAGTGAATGGATGCCCATACACCGACAATAAAATACAGTCGCTAAAAATTTAGGCATTAATCTTTGGCGGCTGCCAAATATTTCCGTGGTAGTTGGAATTGAACCCGAAATCCCAAAGTGGGAATTTTTGTATTTTGTCGAAACTAGACTTAGCTTCGCCTATTTTGAAAGTTTGAAATGTAAAAACAGCAACAGTGTGACAAGTGGCACAGGAGCAAAAAGGGCTACATACGTCAATGCTATTTTCTTGACCATCACCCGCTTGTATAAATTCTGATTTTGTAGTATTGTTTATGCTAATATCGCACGCATCAGTACACGGCATTACCGATAATGCCATAAAGTATATACTGAATAGGATTACAAATATTTTCATCAGACTACAAATGTAAAATATAATTAGTGCAATTGAATTGCAAAGTTTAAAGGTGTATTAACTACAGCTTGAGCATTTCCCCTTGAGAACCAAATTAGCTCCTTCTAATTTAAAGTTTTGAGGAATTTTGATGTTTGGAATTTCAGTTTCCGTAAGACAAAAGGTATGTTTGCAGTCGGTGCAATAAAAATGTGTGTGTAGTTCTGATAAATTGCAATTACATCCAGATTGACATAGTGCGTATTTTACAACTCCACTTCCATCATCAATGGTGTGGATGAGTTTGTGTTCCAGAAATATTTTGAGTGTTCTGAATAAGGTAACACTATCTGCTTTCTCAAACTGTTCTGCCAGCTCTTTATGGCTTACTGCGTATTGTTGTTTTAATAGCTTTTCTACCACCAACAAACGCATAGCGGTAGGCTTTATGCCTTTTTGGTTTAAAATTTTTTCTAATTCTGTCATTCTAATTCAAATTTCTTTTGTCCAATCATTGTTATCATCTTCGTTAACTGCTATTTGCTCTATGATGCTATTTGCTACACTGTCGGAGTACGTGCCATAGCCATTTACGAAAATACCTTTTGCTCCGTCTTTTTGGTTTCTCATTGCATACAAGATAGCTTCATCTTCCAAGTCATTCAGCCCTGTAAAACGATAAATTTTATCAATAACTATGTTGTAAATTCCAGTGATATTGACCACCCAATTCCAATTCAAAGTGACCATGTAATTTCGGTTTAAATTGACCATCCTTA
>QFQW01000016.1 GCA_003248755.1 Chryseobacterium sp.
CTCCAATAAAAAAGAGTCCCGAAGGACTCCTTTTTAATTAAAGCTACTAGTAACCCAACCATAATCTATAAGATGTAATAAATTATCTCTCTCGGTGCTATCAGCATTTGTTCTAAGAAACAAAGGCCTACCTTTAACCACATGAACATCTGCTCCACCGTTCCAACGTGCTGTAGTATAATTCCACAAATACGTTTTAGCAGTATTACCGTTTTCCAAGAGTAAATTTACAGCCTCATTCTTAGTCATTTTTTTTGCATGACCAATAGTAAATCCTCCTTCTTTGTTTTTAGTTCTAGTATGCACAGCGTAATGAGTAATCTCGCCGTCATTATCCGTCCAAATACCGGATATTCTAAATTCTGCCATAGTTTTAATTTAATTATTATTGATATACATGACAAATATCATGCTCTCATGGAAACCAGATTAAGTTTGTCTGAAAAAAACTAAATAACACTATAAATAAAGCCTTACTTAGAATAAATGCAAACTGCCATTTTGTCTCATTAATATTTAATAATCCAAAATCCTGTTATTTGTTTTATCAATTTTCTTCACATCCAAAACGCTCCCATTACCACTCTCACTAAGAGTATTGGCACAAGTTGCACAAAGCAGTCCTGACGTCAATCACGCTGCCCGATCCATTCGCTGCGCTCCCGTGTTGGTGTTGACTTTGCGGCCTTGAAGCTTTGCGCCGTGTTTGTCCAATCCTCCACAGTGGAGGGTTAACAAAAAAGGAGCTAAAAAATGGAAAATCAAAAATTGAGAAAAGCAGATCTGGCACAATTTACAGGCACAGAACAATGGTATCGTCACCCGATTGCCCGTGACATCCTCTATACTGACGGCATTCAATACTTGGCGAATACTGGCGGTGCATATTGGCTGATTGATAAAGTTGCCTTTCTGCAAACGCATCCTCGTTTCAAGAAACAGGAGTTTCAGGTTTGGACGCTCAAAGTTGATCTCGAAAAGAGCGAGGCTGTTCTGACTTGTGATGACGGAAATTATAACGTCATTTTCACCGAGAAAATTCTCTATACAGATTTTCCTCTCGACGAAATAAAAATCTACTTCACAGGTAATGTGATCTTGCTTCCAAGTGAGTATTAAACTAAAAAGCCGCTCCCTTTTGAGAGCGGCTTTATTTTTTACAAAATTTTGTTTTAAGTCGCACTATCAATAAAGAACAAGAAAAATGATTATCTTTGGTAAAAGACAAAATTAACCAGCCAAATGACAAAATTTTTATTGGTCATCTTGTGTTTCCCTTCATTTATATTCGGACAGATACCCAATTTGCCCGATATTAAAAGCCCATCTCCGAGCGGTTTTCAAAATTATTCACAACAGAACTTTGGCAATCCTAATGTAAAATCTAATGTCCCTACTCCTCCCAGTAATTACTTAGCCAGAAGCGCATCACAAATAGAAGCGCAAAACCGCAAATCGATGCTGGAAGATTTCAGGCGCATCGAACAGGAAGAAAAGCAAAATAGGGAATTGGAAAAAGAGACCAGAGAAATACAAGAATTCAATGCTGTTTATTCCTTGCCCTCTTTGGCAGGAAAAGAAGGAACAAAAGCTTATTACGATGCCTTTAACAAGCTCTCCGCAATGGATGCAGAAAACTATTCCCTGACAGAAGCCAATTTTATCGTTGAAAGTGCCTTTTACGGGAACAAGCAGGATTTTTCTCAATTCAAATCAGGCATAGAGAAAACCGCCAGGCAACTGCTCCAAAAAATGAAGGCGGAAAAACTGGATACAGAAGACAATACAGCCAAGAATATCGCCCTGTTCAAATATTTTTCACAAGATACCAAGCTAAAGAACGGCAGCACGGTAACAACCCATAAGGCTTACAAGTATGACTTCAACGATCCTTTCGGTTCCAAGGATTATTCCAAGATGTTTGTTTCCAAGCTTCTCAAAACAGGCTCAGGGCAATGTCATTCTATGCCCTTGTTATATCTGATGCTGGCAGAGCAAATGAATACGGAAGCTTATCTGGCATTAGCCCCCAATCATTCATATATTCGGTTTTCCGATGACGACGGGGAATGGAAAAATATAGAATTGACCAATGGTATGTTTTCCCTGAACACCTACCTTTTGGAATCAGGCTATATTAAATCCGAAGCCCTTCAAAATAAAATCTATCTGAGCAACCTCAGCAAAAAAGAACTTTTAGCACAGGTGTTCTCTGATTTAGCAAGTGGATATATTCATAAATTTGGCTATGACGATTTTGTGGATACGGTCACGTCCAAAGCCTTGGAACTTAACCCCAACAGTACATCGGCTTATATGCACAAAGCCAATACAAGCAAAATGCGTTTCGAGCATACCGCCAATGGGTTAGGCATCAATCCCTATGATAATAAAGATTTGCAACGCATAAAGAATTATCCCTTTGCCGTCGCCCAGCTTCGTCAGGTCAACCAGAATGTGAAAAATCTGGATCAGCTCGGCTATGAATATATGCCGCCGGAAATATATGAGGGCTGGCTGAGTTCAATGAGAAAAGAAGAAAACAGGCAGCAAAGCGAAGCCATCGCTCAAAAACTGAAAGAAGCAAATGACTTGAAAAGAAAACAGCAAGAAGCCTTGAAAAAGGCACAGGAGCAAAAACAGAAATCAAAAGACGATCCTGCTTACTTTAAAATAGACCCAAGCAAATTATAGTGTATGACCAAGATTAAGATATTTTCTTTCCTTCTGCTGATCCTGAATTTAGGTGCCGGGCTGAAAGCCCAAAGCAATCAGTTCTATAATGACGCTTATCAAACCATAGATAATATGCTGAATGACAAGCAGCCTTACAGTTTTAAGGAGGCTGTTTTCAGCGTGGAAAATTCATACTACCAAGGCAAACTGGATATAGACCGCTTAAATTTTGAAATTGAATTTTTAAAGAAACTGGCTAATTCCATCATTGCCAGCAAGCGGCTCATCTATGCCGAAACCGACAAGGATAAAGTGAATAAATACGCCGCAATTTATTCCATCATGTGCCAATCCCTGCCCGTCGTTGTAAGAGATACCGTCATACAATACAGGCCATTTACTTATGATTTTTCCGATGTCTTCGGCCATAAGGATATTACCAGCCTGTTCGTATCGAAACTGCTCATGACGAAAAAAGGTAACTGCAATTCCCTGCCCTATCTTTACAAGATACTCGCCGAGGAATTAGGCGTAGATGCAAATCTGACCTTAGCCCCCAATCACATCTATATCAAGCATCATATAAAATCGGAAGGTTGGTTTAATACCGAACTGACAAGCGGCATATTCCCGATGGATGCGTGGCTGATGGCGTCAGGTTATATCCATTTGGACGCGATCCAGAATGGTGTATTTATGAAAGCCCTGACCAACAAAGAAAGCTTGGCGTTGTGCCTGTTCGATTTGGCGCAGGCTTATAACAGGAGTTTCCCGAAAAATGACGGGGCATTTGTCCTGCAATGCACCAAAAGAGCCCTTCAAGTCTATCCGAACTTCTCCAAAGCCCTCATTCTGGAAGCGGAAACCCATAAAGAACAATTTGAAAACCTTATGGACAAGCAGAATTTGAAAACAAGCAATCCTGAAAATATTCAGATTGCCGTGCAGCAAAGCCCGAAAGCCAAGGAACTGTTTGACCTAATGAATAGTGAATACGGACACATCTATGATATAGGCTACCGCCAAATGCCCGAAGAAATGTATCTGGATTGGCTTGTCTCTTTAAAAACGGAAAGAAATAAATACGAGAATAAGAAATTATTGAATAAATTCAACCAATAAACCACAGAACTAATAATCTCAAGGCTATGAGAACAATTATATCTATCACTTTTATTTTGCTTGCCGTCGTGTCGCAAGCGCAAGTCATCAGTAAAGAAAAATCCACGACGACCAAGACGATTGCAGATAAGCCCTATATCAATCCTGTTAAACTGACCAAAGAGGAAAGAAGCCGTCCCTATATGGATGAAGTCCTGAAAACAAGGGACACCATCACGCCAGAGGAAGCAGAACGCAGGCGCAAAAACATAGCGGCCGCAAACCCCTTCAAAAAATACGGCTTCTATCCGAAGATCGCCACGCTGAGCAAAGGTAAATATCTGGAAGTCCACGATCTCGACAGCATTGTTTGTATAGGCTCGGTCAAATACAACCGAAAAACAAAGAAAATCACAGAGTTCAGGGAGATTGACCTTAGCAATCCGGATGCACAACCCTATTTAGACACAGCAGGAAGATGGCTTAGTCCTGATCCGTTGAGCGAGGAATATTCGAGCTGGTCGCCTTATCATATTGTTTATAATAATCCTATTAGCAATATAGACCCTGATGGAATGCAAATTTTTACTGATTTTAAATTACTAAAAAATGGAGAAGTTCAACGAGTTAATCCGCTTGATGGTAGTGAAAAGAACAGTTCCGATACACTATTTGCTACCGATAAGAATGGAAATGTAGATAAAAGCAAGAGTGTTACTGTTGAAAAGGCGAATGCAAGTGATAGTTCTGTTATTAGTGATTTAAGTCAATCAAATCCTCTAACATCTAATATGTTCGGTAACCAAACATCCACATATTTTTCTGAAGGTTTTACTCAAAACATTAATGATGCCTTTAATGTTTATAGTTTTTTGAATAATAATACAAATAGTGGAATTGAGTTTTCTTTGGCAAATTATAATGTTAATGGGCAAAATAATTATCAAATCGCTACGATGCATGATATTGATGCTTCTAAAATATTTTCAAATAAGTTTTCTCAAGACAATTTAGCTTGGTCTATACACAACCACGATGGAAAAACTGGTTTAGATTACAAGAACATTGGTAACCAATGGAGTGCTGACAAGTCAACAATGTATGGCATTTTCCGAACAAACCAGAGTAAAGGTTTAGGTGATCCAAGGTTTTTTACTGTGAATGAAAATAACAGAATGATTGAAATTTCAAGAAAAGGAGTCAATAGAGAAAAAACCACAACTTTTAGTGTTGAGACACTAAAAAATCTTAAAAGGAATAAATGAAAAAATTAGTTTTAATAACAATAGTAAGTTTATTTATATTTTCCTGTGATAAACAAAAAAAAGTAGAATCAGAATCTAATCTTAGTTCTTTTGAAAAAGAATTGATGCATTCTGTAAGTTATGTTTTAGATTCAACCTTTTGTAAAGGAGGAATGGATAGAATGTTACAGATTAGACATCAAAAATACAAAGGAGACGATTATATTCAAATTGCTTCCGTATATGATTACACAACAGACTCATTATTTTATAGCACAGAATACAAAAATAATTTTGTAGTTTTCTACAATGAGCCATATTTCAAAAGTAAAATTGCTTATAACAAGACAAAAAAAGATTACTTTCTAAAAAAATATAAAAATTATAATGCAGATTATAGCAATGGAATAATATCTGAAAAAAGATGTTTCGAAATATTTCTTGTAAAAAATAATCATTTTAAAATCTTAAATCATAGTTCTTATCAATATAACAATTTGTTTGATAGTCCCCCAATAGCTCTTCCATCTATACCCCCTTCATTACCTAAAAATAAATCTGTTGAATGAGGAAAACTCGCCTATACAAATCAGCCCCGAGTTTTCTCCCATACAACAGACGCGACAACAGCGACAAACAACCAAAATAAAAAAAGCAGCCCTTTTTTTGAGCTGCTTTTTATTTCATCATTTAAATTTATGATTTAGTTCTTAATCAATTTATCACTGAATGTCCCTTTGTCCGTTTCCGTAACCAAGATATAAATACCGGAAGTAAGTTTTGAAACATTGATTTCGTTATTAACCGTTTGCAAATCATATTTGCGCCCACTCTGGTCATACACCGAGACTTTAGAAACCTTTACCCCGGAAACTGTGATTTTTGATGTTGCCGGATTAGGATAGAACTTGATATCTTTAGAAGCATTCTGCTCAATGACATTCAACGCTGTACAAGCATATTGCGTAGGTGAATTTGTTTCCCCTGTGCCATTCCCGACAAGACTGGTCGCACCCCACACCCAAAAAGTATTGTCTGTTTTTATACCACTCGATTGAAGATAACCTGCTGTTGCATTTGCCCAATTTGTATTCGTGCCGATTTGTGTTGGACTACTGTAATTCGTCGTTCCCGCACCATTCCCTAATTGCTGACTCGTATCATTACCCCAAGCCCATAAAGTGCCATCTGCACGGGTCAATAGAGCGTAAGAAGAGGTTGAGTATTTTTTAACAGATACGGTCTTCCAGTTTGAAGCCGTTCCTATCTGAACTGGCGATGCGGCAGTGCCAATATTCAAATTAGAGCTGTTGCTCGTTCCCCAAGCCCATAATGTATTGTCATTTTTTAAAGCAAGAGACAGCTGATCGCCTGTAGCAATTTCCTTCCAATCAGAAGCCGTCCCTACTTGGACAGGAACATCACTATTTGTTGTACTGCCAATGCCAAGCTGTCCATAGTTATTATAACCCCAAGCCCAAAGTGTGCCGCTGTTTTTAATAGCAAGTCCATGTAAGGCATTACCGTAAATATGATTCCAGTCCGTTGCAGACCCGACTTGCACCGGCACTTGGCTGACATAGCTTGTGCTTTGCCCGTTGCCAAGATAATAGTTGGTGTTTCCTCCCCAAGACCAAAGCGTTCCATTGGTTTTAACGGCTAATGAACCTCTGTCGCCTACAGCCACTTCTTTCCAGTTGGTATCGGAGCCGATTTGGAGAGGTGATGTTACGCTACCGCTTGCGCCATTTCCCAATTGCCCATAGCTATCATTGCCCCATGTCCAGAGCGTACCGTCGGTTTTGATTGCGGCTGAATGATTGTCCCCTGCTGCAATGAAAGCCCAGGTGGTCGCCGTGCTGATTTGCACAGGCGTGGTTCTGTCCGTGGTCGTGCCATCTCCAAGTTGACCCGAGCCGTTTTCTCCCCAAGCCCATAAAGTGCCATCCTGACTAATCGCAAGGAAAAAGTCTTGTCCTGCCACGATTTTTTTAAAGCATTGCGCCGACGCCGACGTCCCAATCAGTGTCATACCGACACCTAAAACGAAAAAAAATTTTCTCATAGCTATTATGATTTTTAATTATACATCTTAGCTACAAAAGACGGGAATGAATCGGGATAATGAGAAATTTACGAGAGTTAATTTGTTCGTTTAATGATTATTTTGTTACTTTGGTGGAAATAATTGCAATTTAAATATATGGAGACACCAAAACTAAATATTGGAGAGAATATCAAAAAATTTCGTGAACTTAAAAATATGACACGGGAAGAAATCGCAGACCGCTTGGATTTAAGTGTAAGTGCATACGGTAAAATAGAAAGAAACGAAACTGATGTAACAGTCTCGCGTATTCAGCAAATAGCAGAGATATTACAGATTGAAATGTCGCAGATATTGAATTTCGATGTTTCTCAAATTTTTAATATCTCCAATAACAACGTCGTACAAGCAGCAGGAGGAAAAGCTGAAAATATGCATTTTCATGGGGATGAGTATCGGGAGAAATATATCAAGATGCTGGAAGAGGAAGTGGAGAGGTTGAGGAATATATAAACGAAAACAAATAAAAAATCACTTTTTCTTATTAGTAAGACTATCTATTTTTTTCGTTAACTCGTAGTTTTTTAAAAACAATCGCTCTTGTGTTCTTCTCATTTCAGCTATTTCTTGATTTTTTAAAGGGTTGTCCATTTTAGTGGCATAATATAAAATTACACCGAAAACAAAGGAAGATACTACGCCGATAATGATGCCTACACCGATTTCTTTCCACCAATTACGTTTTGTCTTTTCAGTTATAAAGGTTGTTAATGAGGTTAACTCTTCCTTCAAAGAAGTGGAACAAGCATTTTTTATCAGCTCTTCTAATTTATCATTATAGCTTCTATCAATAATGTCCTGAAAATCAGCCTTTAATTTATCATTTTGTTTTTGAAAAAATTTAAATCCATTAATAAAAGACTTATGCTCTTCACTTTTTAAAGCAGTAGCCTCAATCTGGTTTTTTTGTTTAGGAAGTTCGCTCATTTCCTTTATTTTTTAATGATTTTTTTAAATTCGTTTTCTCTTTTTTTTCAATTACTTTTTCAATTACGTCTATAATTGCATCCATATCAAAATAAGCTTGCTGCATCGTCCAAAAATGTTCTTCTTTTCCTTTTATAATAAATATTGATTCACCAACTTCAATAGAAGTGTCATTAAAAGGTGTTTTAAACTTCATTGCAGCAGGCGTAGGCTCTCTTTGAAGAAGGCTGAAAGCCATTTCAATTGTATCAACCTCATTAAAAAAATGATCTGAATTAGACAGTTTGGGCTTTGACTCAATTTCCAATACAACGCCATCTTCGAATCCTACAATTTTAATTCTTTGTCCAACATTAGGTTCCAGAAAACTAGAGCTAATATTTCTATAAACATTAATATAATCTTGGATTTTTTCTTGAAGAGCAGTGTCCATTGTTTTTTCTTCCTTCACCATTTTGGAAAGTTTATCAATATTACCAATAAGTAAGAAAGAAGCTACAGAAGCTAAGGCTGGAAGATTTATATAAGATTTTAAATCTTCTACCCCAACAACGACTGCTTTCTTATGATCTATCAAAGCAGAAATGGGTTCTGAAAATTGTTCAGAATTTTCCATCCCTTTTCTATCCGTGTTTTGATTATCTCCCATATATCAATCATATTATTAATATGTCAATAAAAATAAATAATATTTTTAAATAAATTAATTTATAGCAATTAAATTACAATTATATATACAATTTAGTTATAATAATTTCATTCACAAAAATATTATTTCTTTTAAACAATTCTTTGTATCCGCATATCTTAAAATAAAAAAGCTACTCAAGAAAAAAGTAGCTTTTTATAACTTACTAAAGAGCCAACACTATTAGCACACGCCCCACAAGATTAATAACCTCAGTGGCAAGATTGATGATTTCATTAATGTTATTAAGTTGCTTAACGCTTTTAGTTAGTTCATCTGCTTCTGTTTTGGCGGCTGATATGAGTTGTGTATACAAATGATGGTTCTCGTCAAGCTGTCTTTGTAAGATTTCATAGTATGCATCTCGAAGCGTATCATATTCTTGTTCAATTTTTTGAACAGCATCTTGCCCACCACTTTGAAAAGCCTCTTGCAAAAGCTGACTTCTCTTTGCATTAAATTGACTGATTGCAGTTGAGAGCGATTTTTTTAATTCTAATTCTGTTACTGGCATATTAATTTTCTTTTAAAAGTTCTTCGATTTTGTTTATAGATGATATAACTATAGAAACATCTGTTTTTTGTTTAGCAATTTCTGAATGAACCCTAGATAATTCTTCAAGCGCTTTCCCAAAATCATTTAATTGTTTTTTTATGTCGTCTCTCTGTTTAGCTATCTCATCCCTGTTTCTTAATCTATACATTAAGATAATGATCGCTTCATCACTGTAGGGTTCTTTATTATCTTGAGATATTTTTTTTGCATCGTATCGTTTTGAAACCACCGTGTTTAATTCCTCGGAGTAATCATTATAAATTCTGTCAATATATTCATTCCAAGTTGGCTTATCAGCATTCCACAAGGCTAAATATGCCTGAGATAGCCCGTATAGAATTTCATTATGTTTCTTAATTTGTTTAGCTTGAATTGCTTCGGTAATCAATTTGGCAACACTAGGCAGCTTTTCCGAAACTGTAGATGATAAGTCAGGCAGCTTGTCTATAGAATTATAGCTGTCTTGAAGTGCATTTACGGCTTCTTGTGTTTTGTCTGAATACTTATTGTCGGTCAACAAAGCGAATGCTTTATATACTTTTAATAAACTTTTGTAAGCATTTATTCTGGGCTCCAATTGTATTGAAAAGTCTCTAGAATCAGTATTCGGCAGATTCATTGTCTCAGGTTTTGGATTAGTAAGTACTTTTACTTTGTCTTGCTGAGACTTATCAATATCTCTTTGATTAGATAAGGTCGAATAAACATCTATCGCTTTTTGCGATACATCCACCCCTTCCGTGGAAGCCTTTCCTCCTAATTCAATAATTTTTGAAGACGCACAGGAAGTAAGGATCAAGATTAAAATAAGAAAAATTTTATTTTTCATGAGTTAGAAATTTTGTTTTTTGCCTACTCTATATTCTCTTTTCGGCATCCGAGGGTTATACTATTTTCAAATTTTATTACAATATTTCCGACGTCTTAATCTTCCGACCTCATTTAGTAAAAATACTCAAAATATTAAAAGTCAGAAAATTACACACAACTATTTTATTGCTTAGAATTATTATCATTTCATTTTTTTTATTTAAATAGCGTAGATTATAATCTCAAATACAAAACTTTCATTTTCACTATTTAAATCCTTATATCTTTTATCCGCGCATATAACTTGCCTCGGAATCTGGTTCTGAAACTGCTCATACAGCAAGAGCAGGTTTTGCCCTTTCAGCGAGACCGAAGCCACACCACGAAATGTAAGAACAATCTCATTCTTTTCCGGATTAAACTCACATCGCACCAGATCCGCATAACAAAAAAATTCCCTTTTCCCATCGAGCATTACAAACGACACATAACGGATCGTTCCGCCTTTGGGATAATCCTTCGCGGAATCTCCGTCCTGCTGTCCGGCTTGCGCCGCACGCTTGCGATCAAATTTCTCTGTCAGGCTCATGATGTTTATGTTTTGGGGTTATAGAATAATCGGGAGCAATCTCTCTTTGACGGTTCCGACTGCTGTCGAGTTCGAGCGCAGATCTGCGCTCTCCTAAATGCTGAACCTCAGCCAGCAATTCTTCCTTATTATCCGTATAAAGATGCGCTTTTTGCTTTCCGCGCGAGACAGAGACATAAAACTGTTTCGCATCTGTAGCAACAAAGGTTGCGGAAGGTTGATAGATAAAGACTTCATCCACAGTCTTGCCTTGCGAGGCGTGGGACGTGATGCAATGGGCATAGCGAATGCTGCCAAACTCTTTATCCAATCTATAAACGGATTGGCTGTTTTCATTGATGAGTTCGAATGCACCGTCTTTTGTAACTTTAGTCACAGTGAGCATCGTGCCGTTATCCAACCGCTTCCCCATTTTGTCTGTGCTGCCGTCTGTAATCATCACACGATCACCCTTGGCAATTGTCATTTCCTGACGCTCATAGACACTGTAATGCTGGCATTTGCTGATCGGAATTGGCTTGCTGTCCTCAGATATATTTTTAAGAAACACATCCTTATCCTTGATCTCCACCGACCAAAGACTACCCCTTGGAAAGCCTGATACATTTTGATGGAACTTAACAATCTGCCCGTTTTCGTAATTTCGGGGATCGGCTTTTTCTGCATCGGTCAGGTTCAGGTTTTTAAGTTTAAGGACATCGATTTCCTTTTTTCCGAGCATATCGCTTTCTTTCATGCGATCTCTGATTAGTTGTGTCACGTCATTCGCCTGGGCGTGGGTCGGACACACGACTAATGCCGATTTGCCGCTTTTAATGACCTCTAAATAACCATCTGCCAGTTGCGCCGCCGCTTCCGCCTGTTCCACTGTCTTGATAAAGCCAAGCTGATCCAGCTTGTTAAATCCGGCAATCATATTTCCGTCCGAAAGATCCTTGACCGCGCTTTTATATTCTTCATTCTGCTGTCGGTAGATTTTGCTTACCTCGGCAGTCGGAATACGGGCGAATTTGTTTAGCACGCGCAAGGCATCGCCACGTACCACACTGGCATGCTGGCGAGTATCGCCGCCAAGGACAAGCTGGGCATCTAGCTTGGTTGCCAGTTCCAGAAGTGCCGTCATATCTTTTGTGCCGAGCAATCCGGCTTCATCCACCCATAGGACTTGCCCTTTTAATCGTTCCTGCATTTTTTCGTCTACAAGAAGACGGGCGACAGTCTCGGCGGTATCAATCCCCTCTTCCTCTTTCAATACGCCACGCGAGGCTTGCGCCGAAGGTGCAACAACAATGACGGATTTTCCGACATCCTCAATCTTGTTGATTGCTTCTTTGAGCAGGGTTGTCTTTCCAGTACCAGCAGCACCGCGGATGATCGATACCCTGTTGCTTGTGGTCAGGATATGGGCAACCGCCTTGCCCTGCTGCCCTGACAGTTTCAGCTCTGGGACGGTGTCATAAAGCGTCTTGATTTTGCCCTTGCCTTGCATGGCGAGTTCAACCATGCGCTTTTCCTCGCCCAACACTTCTTTTGTCGTACACATCCGGCGAGAACCCTCATCGACATGGATCAAATTCTGGTCAGCATCAAATGCCTTTTTTATATCTGTAATGCTGGCATCTGTACCTATGCTATGCCGCATCGCCGTTTCCAGCATTTTGCGATCAGCCACCACCGAAGCCCGTTCAAAATGATGCGAAACGGCGTGTTCAAGGCAGTGCGAAGCTGTTAGGGGTAAACGGGCAATGCTTGGGGCAAAGCGCACAGCATCGGTGCTTTTACCCTCATCCCCTAAGGCATTGATCTGTTCTCGCCACTCTGCCCTAAGTACAGCCATATCACGCCCTTTTTGCTTGGTGGCGCGTGTCCTTGCCCCCAACTGGTCGAGTTCCTTGGCATTGTTGATACCTTTTTCCTTAGCAATGCGCCCGATCTGGTCGGTGCGTTTGGAAAACAGGTCGATAACCTTTTGCGGCACGGCTTCGATCTCGAAAGACTGATCCGTTTTTCGGATGCCATAACCAAGTTCTGTTAGCTTGTCGGCTAATGTCTTGTGAAACATTGCCTGATAATAAGGCATGTCCCGTTTGATATCCCGAAACTCTCCCGCCTTGGTGCGCTGTTCGGTTTCGTCCCAAGTGGCATTAAAAACAAAGCAATGGCTGTGCAAATGAGGATCAGGCACTTGTCCCTGCACAGGTCGCGCCGTCTGGTGTACAAAATGCGCCCAGACCAGCTCTCCCGTACTGCGCTCGCTTTGCTGGTTATTCATCCGTACCCGTGTTTTGGCATCGGCTTCGATCTCGGACATGACAAACGACACGCTGTCCCTGAATGCATCGAGGATATGAGTGTCCGGGGCAAAGGCATGCAGCAACGATACGGATTTAGGGCAATGGAAATTGATGTCATAGCCCACCTTCCGGTTATCCTTGGTGCGTGGTGTCAGGGGCGCAGTCGTGCAGGGCTGGCGGTTCTCGCAGAGATCGATAAAGGCGGCTTCCATGTCGATCCCCGACAGGTTCAAACGTGCCGCCATTTTGCCCTGCCAGAAGCCGGGCAATTCCTGATCGCTCATGTAGTAATCGGACTTGACCAGCGCATCCTTGAAATACGCTGACGCATGCTTTGCCGATTGTGTTTGAAACATCCGTATCATAAGTAAAGCTTAACACGGGTTTTACGGAAAACGGTTTCTCACCTGTTTTCGAGTATGATAAATAACGCTTGGAAAACGTATCCTCACAAGCCGAACTTTGCCCCAAGCTCGTCTTATCCCTGCCCTAAGCAGTGCCATTGACCTCTATCCTAATGCCCTAACAGTGCTAAAAAGAGTATCAGACATCTCCTCTAAGCAGTGCTTAGAGTGTTTCAGGTTGCGACAAGAACGTCCTCATCATCCGTCATGATCGACGGCAAAAGAGCGCGGCGGTATTCTTCGCTTTCAGGTCTGCGCCCTCTGAATTCAAAGCCGCGTGTGTCGTCGGCATCTACGCCATCGACGAAGCTTTTTTCCATTTCCTGATTGCTAATCATTTCATCAATCCTGTCCATCACGAAATTATCGCCAGCTTCATAAGCCGAGATATAGCTCATGCTGTAAAAGATACTGCATATAAACAGCAACCAGCCAACATATTGATGGAACAGGATCAGCACAAAGCCAATCGCCATGAAAAAGAGCGGCTCGACAATACACTCGCGGAAACGGGAATCTTCCGTTTTGAAGAACGGGATTTTTAGCATATAGCTTTGCAATGCGCCGCCATACAGACTGAATTTCTGAAAATCGAATACGGACGGCTCGCGCTTCTGGTCTAAATGGTGTTTTATGCTTAACAACAGGAAGGCTGCCAGAAAGAGATACCAGCCTGTATAGCCAGCCCATAAAGACGGTTCAGCGTGTGGCGTAGGCGTAGTCATATAGGGTTCTTCTCCTATTGTTTCATCGTTCCATGCGCTCCCTATCGATGTCGCTGCCAAAACAGCTCCTACTTTGCGTTGCAGGAAGACCAGCAGGAAAGGCAGGAGGCCGAATTCGACCGTCAGGATCACAGCCGCCGACAGCTTGAAATAACGCTCTCCAAAACTCTTACGGATAAAGACTTCCAACAGCAGGCGTGCGCCGGATGCGAAAAAAGTGAACAGTGACAGGAAAAATTTCTTGATCGTGTTTTCCCGTCTCATGATTGAGCGGTAATAAAGGTTTTTTTTCATGGATATGGTTTTAAAGGTTATGTGCGAGTGACAATTGATATTCCTGATTGAAAGAGACTTTTGAATAATTCAGACCATCTTTGATAGGGTTACCCTGAACATGGATAAAGGCTTCGACAATATTCTTATTGGAAATTGTCCCGGTTTTAAGCCTGACAAATTCTTCCGGTCGCACGGCACAATCGATTTTAAGACTTCGGTTCGTGCCGGAACTCATTCCTCCTGCAAATGAAGAGGATTTAGAATTTTCGATATATTCGATATCGCCGATCAGGTCGGAAGCGTATTTATTCGTGTCCACATCGGCATTGGCATGGAATATCTTGGTCGCCAGCGTGCCGAGAAAGCTTTTAACCTTGTATTCAAACTTGCCGCCGCCCATATTGGCGTAGTAATTCGGCATATTTTGCGAGATATAGACCGTGGCAATCCGGCTACTGCGTGCCGTCGCCTGATAATCGGCATCATATTCGTGCAGAAAATTCTGCGCCTCGTCCGCCCACAGGAAGACAGGGCAACCATATTGAGCGTCTTTGCGCTTTTCCATCGCTCTCTGCCAGATATATTTGAACATAATCTGACAATCCCGACCGACCTTATGATGGGTCTTGACAGGCAGATTAATCAATATGATTTTGCCGTTCAGGCAATCATCGGGCGTGATATTGCTCTCATTCTTGCAAAACAGCGAATAGACAGGTTCACGCAAGAGCCTGAACAGGAAGCCCGAACAGGAAAAATCGATGATAGAACGGGTTTTTTCGTTGAGTTCCGCATAAGTTTCAACAAAGAAGGTGTCGATTTCTTTCATCAACCTGGCTTCGGGTACGCCATCGCATATAAAATCTTCTTTATTATTTGCACTTTCGGGAAAAGGATAGCCAGTCGTTTCTTGCTGGCGAAGCCACGCAAGAGTCTTTTGTGCAGCATTTTTCTGCGCCAGTAGATACGCCCGCATGAACGCATCTCCCTTGTTATCATCCTGTGGGTAGATTGTTTCTGATGTTGGCAGGGTTTGAACAATCTCATACATATCCTTGAATGTGACACGCCCATACGCCAACTTGCAAAGATCGATCACATTAAAAAGAAGCATATCGAGCGCATGATCCCAAAACGGGTCATTGCTTTTGCCACCGGATTTTTCCTCACTGGCATTCATCACAGTTTTAAGAACCTGAACGACATTATCGGTTATACCGCCGTCCCGGCTTTCATAGTCGAGAACGTTGAAGACATATTTGCCATGGGGTTCGATGACGACAAGATCGTCCGACCTTCCAGCAACAGCGCAATAATGTTCCCAAAGCTCCTTTTCGTCGGGCTTGACCGTCAGCACAAGACCGCCGAAGCCATGCGACAGGTATTTAAGTGCCAGCATACGTCCCGAGCCTGATGTCTTCCCAGAACCAATGCCGCCGAAAATCTGCACGCCCTCGACCGCATTCCTCGCCGTCCACATGCCGCCTGTATTGTTATTTGCAAAAGAAATCAGGGGCGTATCAAGGTTGAATTCTTTCATGGTTAAAAGTTTTTTAAGATTGGTTATTTTTCCGGCTCGCGGTATTTGTCCTTTTCAGGGTGGCGCGTCTTGTCATTAAAAGCTGTTTTCAATCTGTCGGGTTGCAGCCAGTCCGGCAAGCGTGAATTGTCTAATTCTTTTTGTCCTTTAATAACATCTGCGTATCCTTGTCTAATTCCTTCCAGAATAGGATCATTAGATTTAATTGCCATTATTTTTTGGATGAAGTCAGGTTCAAGATTGTAGAGATAATGAGTTTTATCTTTTCCTAACTTATAATCTGGTTGCTCATGTAATTCATTTTCTGACATGGTAGGTATTATTAATTTCTGATTTTCTATGAATATGATATAATTTCCTTCATCAATGAAGGAGTTAAGAAATGACACATTCTTTTGCCTTGGACGAAGACGATGTTCAAAAGTTTATAAAAAACCTTACTGAAAGACTCGGCGAAGAACGTGTAAAACAGGTTTTGACAGATGATAAAGAAGGTAAATTGAGCCAATACAATGACCCTAAATCTCTTGTCTTGATGTCTGCTCGTAAAATAACGGATGATGACGGCTCTGAAAAACTTCTCTTTGTCATGAATGGAGCAGGATCATTAACCATGGAAAAAAAAGAAAATGGTTTTTATGAACTTGCTCAACTAGATGACGACAACAGAGATATTATTTGGAAAATTTTTAAAACTTCTATCGAGTTCTTTGCCGACAAAAAATTAGCGGACATTCAATGAAATTAAATTCCCAGATCTCTGCCTTTGTTCTTATCCTGTTCTAGATATGTTTCTTTGTCATTAAATCTTGTTTCCAACCTTTCTGATCGTAGAAAGTCAGGCAAAGCTTCTTTATATTTTTGTTCTTTGTCAAACTCAGCATTTCCGCGCCTGATCCCTTCCAAATATGGTGTGCCTGTTTTGATCTCACCTAATAACTTGGCAAGATTCGGCTCCCATAGGGAAAGATCATATCCAGCCTCGAAACCTCTCTTATAATTGGCTTCGTATTCTTCTTGGGTCATATTTTGTTGTTCTGACATGACTAAAAAGTTTTACGGGTGTTTTGTTCAAGGTAACTATTGATACTATCTCGGTCGTATAGAATGATTTTCTTTTGTGGCTGAGAATAACGAATTCGTCCTTCATCGCGAAGGTTCTGCAGCGTTGTTTTGGATTTGATGTTGAGCAGATGCATGGCTTCATCAGTATTAAGCCATTTATTCTCGGTTTTGTGATGTGCCGTCCTTAACTGCTCCAGGACTTTATCGACCAATGCATAAAGCGCAGCATCTTGCAGACAGATAACTTCCATTTCGTGATTATTAGTTGTTCTTAAAGATAAGAAAAAACCGAATGACTTAATATAATTTTTATCTATCAGTAAAATATAAAAACCTGAAAATGAATAAAATGCCTTTAAAAAAAATGGTAAATCATTAATCTATTTAAGACATTAATTTAAACAAAAACGAATTTTAGATAACGTTTCGTAATCCAACACTAGAATCTAGTGATATCAAAAATTTGTAAATAAATAATAATAAAAAATTAAACCAATCAAATTAGTTTAAAAAATTCACTACATTTGATAAGGCATATATAGAGCCTGCCATCCACCAATAGCGAAGCTGTTAAGCACTATACCTTTTTTTAATTGAAAAACTTTTTTCTCATATACAAGAAAATGGTTGGTGGATGACGTTTATTATTGTTGAGTTAAAAAATATTTCAATGAAACCAGAAGAACATACAATCAACTATTATAAGTTGCTAGCTAAAAGGTTAAAAAGAGAGCTTAATATTAAATATATTGATGCACTCAATACAGTAGCTCAGAAATACGGATTTTCAAATTGGACTGAATGCCAAAGAAAATGCAGCAACCAACCACCTATACATGGAATTACGATTGAACCTCTAACTTTTACAATTTGGCTTCAAAAGCAGAAAAATAGACATTCACCTTTAGGAGATTTGGCAAGGGATATGATAGCCGATATTAATTGGCCATTGAATAATGAAAGCCTTGATGGATATTTCAATTATTTAAATAGTAGAAGAGCCAGCAAAGAAGCTATTGCCGCATTAAAAAATGCTTGGAAGTCTTATAATAATTATTTGAATAGGAATTTATTACCTAAAGAAAAAATAATAAGCAAGACAGCCAGAGTGCCAAAAAACGATGAAAGAAAAATTGTTATTGTCAAAAATGTTCAACCTATACACTTCGACAAAAGAAGTGTCGAAGTTTTCAAAACTGGTGATAAAGCATGGATATCGTGGAACGGTCGTAAAGCACTACCTGTTACAATAACTGAGGTAACTGAACAACATTATTTATTTATTATTGAACGTCCTTTAAAGCATAAAGGAAATGAACATTATTTATTTTTAGATGAAGTTAGAAGTACGCCAGAACTTGCCTGCATCAATAAAGTAACTTCATAGACAAGTCATACAAAAGGAGAAATACAATCATTTCTCCTTTTGTAACTTAAAGATGTTAATGCTATGCAAAAATGTTGTACTTATGTTGTACCTCAATTAAAAAAGGTTTTAAGAAATCTCTTAAAACCTTTTGTTTATAAGTAGCGAAGACGGGAATTGAACCCGTGACCTCAGGGTTATGAATCCTGCGCTCTAACCAACTGAGCTACCTCGCCATTTTTGTGGTGCAAATATAAGGATATTTTGCATTACCACAAACTTTTAATTAACTTTTAAATAATCTAGAACATCTCCTACATGATTAGGTTTGTTAACAATCACATTATTAGAATCTAAGATAAAATAGGTTGGTGTTGCACTAATATTATAAGTATCTCCGTAGGAGCTGTACCATCCTTTTCCTTCTGAGTCACTCACCCATGGATACAAATTAGCTTTGTTCTTGAATTCTTGCAAATTACTATCCAAAGAAAGTCCTACAATTTCAATATTTTGTGACTTTAGCTTGTCATACTTTTCAAGTAATTTAGGAAGTTCTGCTTCACAATGAGAACAGGTTGAAGACCAGAAAACAACAATTTTCTTAGCTGTTTTGATATCATACAAGGACTTAGCTTTTGTATGAATCGGATTTACAAAAGTATTATTAGGCATTTTCGCCCCTACTTCAGTATTATTATTAGCTTTCAAAGTAGATGCTAATCTATCATTGATTGTACATTTCAAATTGTTACCTTCTTTCAAATATTTCTCTTTTAGCTTATCCATATTATAAGTATTAAAGATGTCAATAAGTTCAGATAAAATAGTCTGTCCTCTTGGTGTTTCAAGATTCACAGCTGAAAGCAATTGATCTACTCCACCTTCAACATTAGATTTAGATGCATTAAGATAATTAATTAATGCCGGTTTCATAATCATGGATGTCTCAAGATATTCGCTAGATTTAGAGAAGAAATTAACATAATCCTCTGGTTTAAGTTCAGCAACTTTTTCTTGTGAAGAAAACTTTTGGTTTTTATTGTAAAATTCTAAAAAAGGGTGAGATTCATATAATGAAGCATTATTTTTGGACAGCTGATTGATTTCTGTTTCCAGTGATTTATAAAAAGCTTCAGTTGGCTTATAATAGTCTCTGATTTGAATTAATGCAGGCAAAATTAATTCTTGCTTTTTTTGAACATCAATTTCATTACTAAAAAGTTGGTTTGTAGGATCTTGAAACACGACATTCGAAATTTTATTTTTAGAATCTAATTCTAAAGAAAAATTGATATCCTGATTTTCCGAAACCATATTTACAGATGAGTTTGTCTTTTGTATGAAAGCCCTCATCATCCCAATATACTTTTTGTCAACTTTGAAAACTGCTGTATTATTAGCAATCTTAGCTTTGGCCAACAAAACTTCCTTAGATCCATTAAAACCATACAAGTAAGCTTCAGAATCTGCTAGATAAGCAGGAATCGAAACTTTAACTCCGAATTGAGCAACCGCAAAAGCAGAGAAAAACAAACTGCTTGCTAAAATCATTTTTTTCATAGAGTAAAAATAAAAAAACTCACTATAAAAAGTGAGTTTAAGATATAAAAATCTTAATATTATTGTAGAATTCTATCTTTTGTTTTGAAAACAAAAAACGCAATCATAATCAATGCCACAACAAACAGAACAAATGTATAAGAATCGATAGGAGATGCAGGGTATGCACCAATATCTCCAGACTCTGGATTTTCTGGCGGCGGCGGCACTGATTGAGCAAAGCTTATTAGACTAACTAGTAATAAAAATAAGGTTAATAGTCTCTTAAATAAAAGATTTACCATCATTGTATAGAATATATGTGTTTCTAATTTAAAATCTTCTTGGTAACAATTTCTCCTTTATCAGAAATAGCTCTTACAAGAAACATACCTTTTACTTGATAATTAAGAGGTATTTTATAATCTGCAGTTGTTATTATCTTAGATTTAGAATTCAAAAGTTGTCCTGATGCAGAAAAAACCTCGACAGTAGCATTATTCCAATCTCTAGCAAATCTAACAACCCACTGAGATTCTTTTTTTGCAATAATTGTCTGTGAATTACTAATTGTATTATCTGTACCAAGAGTAGCACCCTCAGGTAGTTCATAATATAGCCCCAAGATTTTTGTCCCACTCAAAGAAAGGCTATCACCATCTTCGATCTTAACAAACTGCCCTTGGTCATTTTTTATATAAAAATTCTTACCTGTACTAAGACCATTCACAACCCTATCTCCTTTTTCATAAACCTCGAAATTTAGATAATAAGGATACTCAGAATAATTAATATAAAGAGGGATTTCTTTAGATTTGAAGTCAACTTCATTGGCTTCATTAATATAAAGTTTACCTGAAAGATTTATATCTTCTCCTCCACTTGACTTTTCTTCTTTTGTATAGATGTAACTATCATCTCCATTATAAGATTGAAGAAGTGTGTTACCTGGATTATTACCGCTTAAAGATGTTGGAGAAACTGCATAATAAGTTCTACCCACCTCTATACTATCCTTATCATACAAGATAACGGCTAACTGTTTTACAATTTTATCTGCAGGTATATCTATATTATCAGAATATATTTTACTGGTAGGGTTTGTAGTTTGTGTTGTATTATCTCGTGAAGAAGAAGAAAATCTTCTAAGCGATGTAAAATCAATTCTTGAAGCTGGATTATTTCCATTGTCAGCAGACAGTTTAATCATAAACTCTGACATAGGTTTAACAATTAATCTATTTGCGCTTAAATCACCTGCCTGAAAAGCACCGGAAGAAGTAGTCATTCTAACAGTTTGTCCGGTAGATGTACCAGTCACAGGATAGCTTGTTCCAGTACCTCTTACCCATGTCAACCCAGATGTGTAATAAGCTATACCTTGTAAGTTAGGGATATTGTTACCATCAGAGTTTGTAGTTTCTCCTAATCCGATATATCTTAAATCAATATTAGTTAAAAAAGGGTTTGCTACTTGATAAAGGTTTTTCGCATACAAAACATCCCAACCTCCTGCATTAGCAGTTTTAGATTGAAAAGGATCATCTAGGTAACTGTCATATCTTTCATTATATGTATTTCTTGCTGATCCGTTATATCCAAAATTTATCCCTGCAGAAGCACCAGTAAGTGACAACGCTTGAACAGTTGTAACATCAGAAACAGGAGTTCCCGTAAACGTTGTCAAACCTGTAGCACCTGCCGGACTCCAAACAATAGTTCCAGAAACATTCCTTCTAGGAATAATATAATAATCTAAAGATGAGCCAACATTGGTAGTTGCAAACTGGTCAGAGTAAGAAAGAATCTGATCAAATCTCGCGCGGGCATTATTCCATTTGAACACAGAGTTTGTTCTAAAACGTGCAGTCCCACCATCCACAAGATTCAAATAATTACCTCCAGTATTGTTTGTACTATTGGTAATATTATTAATCATATCCTGAACTTTATACTCAAAGAAAGGCAAACCTATCTGTTGTCTTGCTGCAAACGTGGCGTCTGATCCAGTATTAGCATCTGCCCTATACTCCTTATTAACTTTTCCTGTTATGTTTGCTTGTGCAATATCTTTGATATAAAGTTGCCCATAGCTTGTGCTTCCGTTAAATTTCAAGTTCAGTCCAGATGTAGATGCAATATTTACAACATCTGCAGTAGCAGCATTTTTTACAATCATAATATTGCCGGAGTTGTTAATGGTACCGGTTCCAGCAAGCTGTAACCCTCCGCCATTATATACCAAGGTCTGACTTTGAATAGTAACAAGAGCATTATTCCCTACATAAGTAAGGACTTGAGAATAACTAAGAATGTAAAAGAATATTAAATTAAGTATAAATAATTTTCTTATCATTGTGTTGTGTTTAGATGTGTTTACCGTGCAAAGATATTAATTTTTTGAATAATTAAAAATTTTCTTCGTTTATTTAAAGATTTTATAATATTGAATCTATTTTCACATGTTCATTACTTTCAATATCGAACATGTAATCTTCCAGTACTTTTTCAGTCGCTCCTCTTAGCCCTCTTGCACCAAGCCCTTTATTCATGGTATCTTCAACTATTTCTTCAATAGCATTATCTGAAAATTCGAGCGTCACATTATCCATTTTAAAGAGCTCTGTAAACTGATTGATGATAGAATTTTTAGGCTCCTTCATAATTCTTACAAGAGTCTCTTTGGTCAATTTATCAAGATACGTAATAATCGGAAATCTTCCCAAAAGCTCAGGTATCAATCCAAAAGTTTTCAAATCGACAGCATTAATCTGGCTTAGAATATACTCTTCCTCTTCAATTTTATTTAATTTTTCAGCAGAAAAACCAATGGCTTGTTTATTAAGCCTTCTCTCAATAATTTCTTTAATTCCATCAAAAGCACCTCCCGCAATGAATAATATATTCTGAGTATTAACCTGAATATATTTCTGATCCGGATGCTTCCTTCCTCCTTGGGGTGGAACATTGACAATGCTACCTTCCAAAAGCTTCAACAAACCTTGCTGAACACCTTCCCCGGAAACATCCCTAGTGATACTTGGATTATCGGACTTTCTTGCAATTTTATCAATCTCATCAATGAAAACAATTCCTCTCTCTGCTTTTTCAACATCATAATCTGCGACCATTAGTAGTCTGGACAAAATGCTTTCTACATCTTCACCTACATAACCAGCTTCTGTAAGAATCGTTGCATCTACAATACAGAAAGGGACATTAAGTTGTTTTGCAATAGTTTTTGCCAACAACGTTTTACCTGTTCCGGTTTCTCCAATCATAATAATATTGGACTTTTCTATCTCAACTTCGCGATTCTCATCTTGGGCGTGCAACAACCTTTTATAATGATTATACACGGCGATTGATAATTGCTTCTTTGCTTGATCTTGACCAATCACATACTCATCTAGAAAAGTCTTGATTTCTTTTGGCTTCTTAAGTTGTTCTAAGGATTTAGCCTCTGAACTGCCTTCAGAAACATTTTTCACGCTATCTTTTATGATTGAATGCGCCTGCTCTATACAGTTTTCACATATAAATCCATTTTGTCCGGAAATTAGAATTTGTACTTCATTCTTTTTTCTTCCACAAAATGAACATTGATTTGGATTCATAATTTTCTTAAGTTCTAAAATTAAAAAAAGAAGTTCAAGACTTCTTTTATGCTTTTGTTATGGATTCCTGAATTTCTTTGTACTCTTCGGGTGTAAAAATCAACCTTACATTCTTAAAGTTTAGGTCATCCATATTATTTAATGGTATCAGATGTATATGAGCATGAGGCACTTCCAATCCAACAACAGCAATTCCTACTCTTTTGCAAGGAATGGCTTTTTTGATTTGCTTAGCAATATCTTGAGTAAAAGCCCACAATTCTTTGTAATCTTTCGAATCCAGGTCAAAAATTAAATCAACTTCCTTTTTTGGCACAACTAAAGTATGTCCTTTGACCAAAGGCATTGCATCTAAAAAAGCAATATGCTTTTCATTTTCTGCGATTTTGTAACTAGGAATTTCTCCGTTGATGATTTTAGAAAAAATAGTGCTCATAATAATTTGATATTGATTAAAAATTTCAGCAATTATTAAACCAACATTCTGGTTTTTCTTGCTTATAAAGAAATTTCCAATACTTCAAATGACAGTTTGTTACCGTTCGGCAAAACAATATCGGCAGTTTCCCCAACAGCTTTTCCCAAAAGTCCTTTGGCAATGGGAGTGTTTACCGATATTTTACCTGCTTTCAAATCACTCTCATTATCAGGAACCAAAGTGAATTTTTGCTCTCCCTTTGTTGCATTATTCTTCAATCTAACAGTAGTAAGAATAGAAACTTTACTTAGGTCTAATTGGCTTCCATCAATAATTTTGGATGTAGAAATTATATCTTTCAGTTTAGAAATTCTCATTTCCAACATCCCTTGCGCCTCTTTAGCAGCATCATATTCGGCATTTTCCGAAAGGTCGCCTTTATCTCTTGCTTCGGCAATCTGCTGTGTTATTTTTGGTCTTTCAATAGTCTCTAGTTGTTCCAGTTCAGATTTCATTTTATCCAAACCTTCTTTGGTCACATAGTTCATAACAATAAAATTTATCGTTTGTATAAAAAAATAATCCGACCTTTGCCGGATACTATTTTGTCTCGAATTGAGTTTACAAATATATAATTTATTTTGAAATGAAAACCAAAAAAATAGCATCACTATTAACATTATTTCTGATTATCAATATATTAATAATAAATAATTCTTGTAGCGAAAGAAATGATACAGTAAGTTGCTTTCCCAATTCCACCATTTCTGTACAGCTTAATCTTACTCTGCCTTTATATTATAAGTTACAAACAGTTGGATCTTGGGTTTACGTTAATCAAGATGGAGCCGGAACAAGAGGTCTAATTGTAGCAAGAACAACAAGTGGATTCAAAGTTTATGACAGAAATGCGCCACATATTTGCCCAGATACTGACACAACCCTGGAAGTTAAAAATGACACATCCATTTACTGTCCAAAAGATGGATCTCAATGGATTTTAATCACTGGACAACCAACAGACAATAGTGTCGCGAAAATTGCGCCTAAGACTTACGGATACAGCTATGATCCGCTTTCAAATATTCTTTCTATATATAATTAAATAATGAAAATTGTAATACAACGCGTTTCCGAAGCGAGTGTAAAAGTTGAGGACAAAACTGTAGGAAAAATCGACAAAGGATTAATGTTATTAATCGGCGTGGATGAAAATGATGAAAATGCAGATGCTGACTGGCTTGTAAAAAAAGTACTAGATGTGAGAGTTTTTTCTGATGCTGAAGGTAAAATGAATCATTCTGTTAAAGATATCAATGGAGAGATACTTTGCATCAGTCAATTCACTTTGATTTCTGATTACAAAAAAGGCAATCGCCCATCTTATATCAAAGCTGCTAAACCAGACAAAGCAATTCCTTTATTTGAATATTTCAAAGAAGAAATAAAAAATTCCGGATTGAAAATAGAAAGTGGTATTTTCGGAGCAGACATGAAAGTATCATTAATTAATGATGGCCCGGTAACATTGGTTTTGGACAGTAAAACAAAACAATAAAAAAGCGGAAATTAATTTCCACTTTTTTATTATTAATATCCTAAAAGTTTCAAGACATCTTCTGGTTTTTGCTCTTCTCTGAACAATTCGTAAGTTATATTACCATCTTCATCCTTATCAATCAAAATATGTTTTGGCTGAGGCATCAGACAGTGATGAACACCGCCATAACCTCCAATTGTTTCCTGATAAGCCCCCGTATGGAAAAAACCAATATACAAAGGTTTTGTCTCATTGAAGACAGGAAGATAAATAGCGTTGGTATGTTGTTCAGAGTTATAGTAATCATCTGAATCACAAGTTAATCCTCCAAGGAAAACTCTCTCATAAGAATCATCCCAACGATTAAGCGGCAACATAATGAAGTGACGGGAAATTGCCCAAGTATCCGGCAAAGTTGTCATAAAAGACGAGTCAATCATATTCCATTTTTCTCTGTCGTTCTGACGTTTCTGAGAAATAATTTTGTAAAGATGTCCTCCACTTTCTCCAACTGTGAAACTTCCGAATTCTGTATAGATATTTGGCTCTTCAACACCTTCTTCTTCACAGAATTTTTTGATTTGAGTTACGATTTCGTTCACCATATATTGATAATCGTAATCGAAATTAAGCGACGTTTTGATAGGAAAACCACCACCAATATTCAATGAATCCACTTCCGGAGCAATTTTTTTCAATCTTGCATAAACACGGAGACATTTGTACAATTCGTTCCAGTAATAAGACGTATCCTTGATTCCTGTATTGATAAAAAAGTGAAGCATTTTCAGCCTTGCATTCGGATGTTCCGCAATTTTTTGGCTGTAATATGGGATGATATCCTTGTATCCGATTCCTAATCTTGAGGTATAAAATTCAAACTTCGGTTCTTCCTCGGATGCAATTCGGATTCCGATGTCGAATGTTCTGTCAATGCTTTCTGTAAGCTTGTCCAATTCTCTGTAATTATCAAGAATCGGCGTGATTTTTTCGAAACCTTTATTAATAAGGTCGGAGATTTTCGCCAGATAATCGTCAGTCTTGAAACCGTTGCAAATCACTTCGATATCTTTATCAACTTTTCCTTTCTCATAAAGAGATTTCACGATATCCATATCGTAAGCAGAAGACGTTTCCAAACTGATATCATTCTTCAGAGCTTCTTCTACAACAAAAGCAAAATGGCTCGATTTTGTACAGTAACAGTATCTGTAATTTTTGCGATATTCGGTCTTTTCAAAAGCTTCTTTAAACCAAAACTTTGCCCTTTCTATATTCTGAGATATTTTTGGTAGATAATTGAACTTCAAAGGAGTCCCGAATTTTTCCACTACTTCCATTAGGTTGATATCGTGGAACTTCAGATTATTCTCTTCTACATTGAATTCTTCTGTAGGAAAATAAAGCGTTTGGTCAATTAGTTCAGAATATTTTATTTTCATTTCTGGCTAAAAAAGTTAATTGGTTTTACGATGCAAAAATGATTAAAAAAACTGAATATTCACGTTAATAATTCTATAAAAATTAATGAATTAATTCCCGACAAAAATCAACAAATCACCTTGTTTATATTTAATTATAACATCTTTATTTTCAGCAATATTACGCGTCCCGATTCTTTCTCCGAGAATCAAATCTTCTTTATATAAAGGCCATTTCAGTCCTTTTGTTTCGATGTTTTTGGCAATAGGAAAAGGCATCAGGGAAATCATTTTTCCTTTGACATCAGAAATTGTGAATTTTTTCGGAATAAAATAATATGAAGAATGTTCATCAAAAAATTGAAGATTCGCTTTATCTTTAAAAGCAAAAGCAACACTCAGATTTCCAAGAAAATGGTCTTGCTCTCCTCCACTTCCGCCATAAACATCGATATTTTCAATACCTTTTTCGAGAATAATTTCCAGAGCTTTATGGAAATCAGTTTTATTTTGGTCAGGTGTTTCTATTATTTCGAATTGATGATTCTGCGATTGCTGAATAATTTCTTCTTCAATCTTATGTGAATCGAAATCGCCGGAAATAAAATCCAGTTTATCCAAAGGAAATTTCAGTTGTTTCAAATAATGAAATGCACCATCTGTACAAGCTATTAAGTCATAACCCAAAATATCAGGAATTACTTTCGGAGAATCTCCATTGATAAAAAGAAGCGCTTTTTTCATTTTTATAAGTCTAAGAATTATTTTTTGTGTGTAAACAATTTATATAAAATCAACACTCCTCCTACAACTTCTAAAGTTGTTCCTATTAGTAATAATTGATTGGCTGAAAATCCGGAAAAACTCCAATGTGTAATTTTGAAAAGAACTCCAACCAAACTGACTAATAATCCAACAACAAAAACCAAAACTGCGTGTTTCATTCTCATTTAAATAATCTGTACTAACTTCTATCATTAGGATTCCAATATTCTTCATTCTCATTGTGGAGTTTCGAAACATATCTTGCCAAAATAAAAAGATAATCCGACAAGCGGTTCAGATATTTGATTAATTCGGCTCGCACTTCTTCCGACTGATTGAGAAAAACCAAACTGCGTTCTGCACGTCTGCAAACCGTTCTCGCCACGTGAAGAAAAGTCGCCGCTTTTCCGCCTCCGGGTAAAATGAAATATTGCAAAGGCTCAACTTTCTCTTCCATTTCGTCCATCCAAGCTTCCAATTCTTCAATTTCTTTATCAGAAATCACAAGTGGAAGCCGTGCTTTTCCATTAGCCAAAAACAATTTATCAATCGGTGTTGAAGCTTCTGAACCAACGGTAAACAAATCAAACTGGATTTTTTTGAGCTGAGAAATCACGGCTTCATCATCGATATGAGATTTCGCAACGCCAATATTAGCATTCAGTTCATCAATGTTTCCGTAGGATTCTACTCTTGCGCTGGCTTTGGAGATTCTACTTCCGCCATAAAGTCCTGTTTCACCTTTGTCACCGGTTTTTGTATATATTTTCATTCTTATTCTTTTCGAAAGTTTAAAATTAAGGTTTTTATTTTTTAAACACTTAAGTCACTTGAGAAAGATATTAAATAATGAAAACTAAGTTCACTAAAGATTAAAATCTTTGATTTTATAACTAAAGTGCCCTTACGTGACTTTTGAAATTAATTAATATAAAACTTAACTGTTAAACCTCTATATGTCTAAGTAATTTTTAAATTAATTCTTAACTTGCTGTAATGAAAAAACCTTTTCAGAAAACAACCAATCTCATCCATATTTTCAATCAGTTGAAAAGTTTTATAAAACCTTACAAATGGATGGTTTTCGGGACATTGGCTTTGACTTTCATCGGTGCTTTGTTCGCTCAGGTCAATCCGATTGTCTTGAAATATACGGTTGATGAAGTAACTAAGCTGACGCAGCTTCCACATCCGATGTCGGAAGGGATTCACGTCTTGATTCTGATTTCGGTTATACTTTTGGGCAAAGAACTGGCGAATATTTTTATTCAATTCGGACAGAAATTTTATGGTGAAAAAATTAGAATTAATGTCAGTTCCGAACTAGCACAGGCTGCGATTGACAAAATCCTGACTTACAGAATTGCTTATTATAACGATGACCGGCACGAATCTGGAAAGCTCCAAATCCGCATCGACAGAGGTATTGAAAGCTTAACAAAACTCGTTCAGAATTTTTTCATTGATATTCTTCCGTTGTTTTCGACTGCGATTATTGCATTGATTGTAATGTATATGCAGAATTTGTATGTTGGTTTGGTATCGACTTTTGTGATTCCGATTTATTTTTATGTGACTTCCAGACAAGCCAAAAAATTAGGCAACGTTAGACGGACTTTGCGAAATCAAAGGGAACAAAAAACATCCGGACTTTTGAATCTCATCAATTCCATAATGGTTATCAAAAGTTTTGTTCGTGAAAAATTTGAAGGCAGAAAACAGTACAATCTCCAGATGCATTTGATGGAAAGCCAGTTGTACACACGCCGAACCAGTTTTATTTTCGATGGTTTGAAAACTTTTATCGAGCAATTTGGTGTCGTTTTGATTATCCTTTTGACGGTTTATTTGGTCCTCGACCAGCAAATGACGATTGGTGCGATTATGCTTCATATTATGTTGTTCAACAACGTTTCTGCGCCTATTCGTCAGCTTCACAGGATTTATGATGATATGAATGATGCGTTTATCTATGCCGAAGGTTATTTTGAAATCCTAAATGACGATGAGGAAACCGAACCAAACGGAACTATTAACAATATTCCAATCAAAGGCAGTTTCGAAATCAAAAATGTAGATTTCACTTATCCTAACGGTATGAAAGCCTTGAAAAATGTTTCTCTAAAAATCGAAAATGGGAAAACAACGGCTTTGGTTGGATTGAGTGGCGCTGGAAAATCGACGATTATCAATTTGCTTTGTAAGTTTTACGAACCTGATTCCGGAGAAATCCTTTTGGATGGCAATAATCTGAATGATTTTGATAATGATTATCTGCGCGATGACCTTGGTTTGGTTCTTCAGAAAAATCACATTTTCAAAGGAAGTATTGAAGATAATATCCGTTATGGAAATCTGGAAGCCACTTTGGACGAAATCAAAGAAGCGGCGACCAAAGCTTATCTTCACGAGCAGATTTTGGATTTACCGGATGGTTACAATCACGATGCGACACAACTTTCCGGAGGTCAGCAACAGAGAATTGCCATTGCGAGATTATTCCTGAAAAATCCACCGATTATTTTTCTTGATGAACCCACTGCAAGTCTGGACGCGATTGCAACTGAACAAATCAAAAACTCTCTGGATGCGATTAAAAAAGACAGAACTGTGATTATTATTTCACATTCGTTGTCGCAAATTTTGGATTCTGATATGATTTACGTGATGAAAAAAGGCGAAGTTGTGGAAAACGGAACTCATGAAGAATTGTACGAAAAAGATGGAACTTACCGAGAAATTTTCGATGCGTCTGCCAGGAGTCTGAATCTGGATAGATTGGTGAAAACTTATAAAGATGAATGAAGACCATTACATAAAAAAAATAGACCGAGTTACTTCGATTCTAACACAACTGCAAACCAAATCGATTGTCCGAGCTCAGGATTTAGCAGATAAATTTGATGTCAGCATCAGAACCATTTACAGAGACATTAAGACTTTGGAAAATGCCGGCATTCCGATTTTTGGAGAAGCCGGTTCAGGTTATTCTTTGGTGGATGGTTACAAACTTCCACCCGTGATGTTCACAAAAGAAGAAGTTCTAAGTTTCATTACTGCAGAAAAACTGATGCAAAAATTTTCTCACGAAAGTCTCGATTCTCATTACAATTCCGCAATGGAAAAGGTAAAAGCAGTCATTAGAAATTCGGAAAAGAATCTCGTTCAGAATATCGAAAATCAGATTGACATCTATTCTTACCGACCTGAGAAATCTGATAATATCAAAAATATCATTCCTACAATTTTGGAAAGTATCGCCGATAAAAAACAGTTAAAACTTCATTATCAAAATGTCAACAACGAAGCTACTGAAAGAACTATTGAAGCGGTTGGGATTTTCTATGAAGTCAATTATTGGTATGTGATGGCATTTTGTACGATGCGAAAAGACTTCCGCCAATTCCGTGTGGACAGAATTTTAAAAATTGAGAAAACTGAAAATCCGTTTCATCAGGAATACGGGAATGTTGGCGATTACCGAAAGAAATCAAAGAATCAGAAAGTTGGGGTTAAGCTTCTGGTTGAGAAAAAAATCTTGCCTTTTCTCGTCAATTCTAAAAAATATTACGGATTGATTTCTGAAGAAGAAAGTGACAACAAAATGCTGATGACTTTTGAAACCGAATGGATTGAAGAAGGTTTTCCGCGCTGGCTGATTACCTTTGCAGATTTTGCAGAAATCATTGAACCTAAATATCTTAAAGACACGATGAATGTTTTAATCAGTAAAATTTCTAATCAATTGAACAAAAAATAAAGCCTGCCAAAAGCAGACTTTAAATTCAAATCAAGCGTATAAAATTATCTTTCTCTTTCCCAGAAAAACGGCGGTTCAATCCCCAAAGCTCTCAGGTAAACATAACCTTGTCCTCTGTGATGGATCTCGTTGTCCACAAAATAAAGAATATTCTGATAAACCGGAAATTCATACTGCCCAAATAAATTGAAAGTCTCTTGAAATCTTTCTTCTGTTATCTGGCTGAAGTATTCATTAATGATTTCGGTTTCTTCATCCCATTTTGCCAAAAGCTCCGCTTTGGTTGTAGGGTTGAAAGTTTCATCAAATTCATTAATTGTTCCTTCAACAATGGATTTCAGGGCTGGCCCGCCAATAGCAATCAGTTCAAGAGCTAATTTTGAAAACGGTCTCATTCCACCGATTGAAAACTCGAATAAATCTTTCTCCGGAAAAGCTTCAATGACTCTTCTAGTCAGATTTCTGTGTCCTTGCCAATGGATTAAAATTTGTTGTGAGTCCAAGACTTTTGCGTTTGCGTTCATAATAGTTTGTTTTATTTGATACAAATTTATGACGCAGTTGTGACAATAGTATGTCAGTAGAATTTTTGGGAAATGAAATATTTTTATCGCAAAGTCGCAAAACTATTTTTAGTATATTTTATAAATAAAGTCGCAAAGTTTTCCTTTGCGACTTCGAATATTTTCAATCTTAGAAATCTTACGGTCTTTGCGATAAAATTAAATCTTCTCAAAACGGAAGTTCTCCCCAAGATAAGCTTTCCTAACATCCGGGTCGTTTGCCAAATCCTCAGGAAGACCTTCTTTCAGGATTTTCCCTTCGAACATAATATAAGTTTTGTTGGTAATCGCTAGTGTTTGTTGTACATTGTGGTCAGTAATCAGAATTCCGATATTTTTTTCAACCAAAGACCTTACAATTTTCTGGATATCTTCCACCGCAATCGGGTCAACTCCTGCAAAAGGTTCATCCAAGAGAATAAAATTTGGGCTTGTTGCCAAACAACGTGCAATTTCCGTTCTACGTCTTTCACCGCCGGAAAGCAAATCACCTCGGTTTTTACGAACGTGTTCCAAATGGAATTCCTCAATCAATTCATCACACTTTTTCTGTTGTTCTTTTTTAGAAAGCTTCGTCAATTGCAAAACTCCCAAAATATTATCCTCAACAGACAACTTCCTGAAAACCGAAGCTTCCTGCGCCAAATATCCGATTCCGTTCTGCGCACGTTTGTACATCGCATCCTTCGTAATATTTTGGTCATCCAGAAACACATTTCCCAAAGTTGGCTTCACCAGCCCAACAATCATATAGAAAGAAGTCGTTTTTCCTGCTCCATTTGGTCCCAACAGCCCGACAATTTCCCCTTGCTGAACCTCCAACGACACGCCTTTTACCACTTTTTTCGGTCCGTATTCCTTGATTAAATTTTCTCCTCGTAAAATCATAAAACAAAGATAGATAAATTTTTATCTTCTCCCTGCAAAAGATTTGGGCGTGCCCTCACCAACCCTAAGGCAACAGCTCGGGTCGGGCTGTCCACTGCAATCTTTTTTTGCATCACGCTTTGTCAGGCTGAGGCTCTCGAAGTCAAAGCAAAAAAAGGATTTCCGTTACTATCCCTCACGCGCTTCGCCAAGATTCACGCTTTCACATTTTACATTGTACATTTTACATTGTACATTTGTGAAAAAATTTAAAATGCTCATAGAAAGCCTTCAAAACGAAAAAATCAAAAGACTAACCCGACTTCTATCTAAAAATCAAGATAGAAGAAAAGCAGGAGTGTTTATTGTAGAAGGTCAACAGGAAAACGAAAGGGCATTGCATTTCGGCAATCAGCCGGAAGAATATTTTATCTGTGAAAGTATTTTCAACGGAAAATTACCCGATTCAAAAATTCATTTTGTTTCGGATAAACTTTATGAAAAAATAGCTTATCGGGGAACTACGGAAGGCATTATTGGAATCTATAAATTGGAACAAAGAAATCTTGACGAATTCAAACCAAAACAAGATTCGGCAATTATCATATTAGAAAGTGTAGAAAAACCGGGCAATCTTGGAGCCATTTTAAGAAGCTGTGAAGCTTTCGGAATCAACGCTTTGATTGTGACCGACCCAAGGACAGATTTCTACAATCCAAATGTGATTCGCTCAAGTGTAGGTTGCTTATTTGGAATGAATATCTTTCAAGCTTCTAATGAAGAAACTTTAGAGTTTTTAAAAATTAACGACTATAATATCTTCACAACTTTCATGAGTGAGGATGCGAGAAATATTCAGGAGAAAAATTTGAAAACCAAATCTGCTGTTTTATTCGGAACAGAACATTCCGGCTTAAGTGATTTCTGGAAAAACAAAGGCGAAAATGTTTTAATCCCAATGTCCGGAACTATTGATTCTCTTAACTTGAGTAATGCAGCGGCCATTACTTGTTATGAAATATTAAGGCAGAAATTAGACGTTTAAATTTAGAACTAAATTTATTTCCAATCCTTTTCTTTTAACAATTAAGTTTTTTGTTTTCAAGGTTGGAAGGTTGGACCACAAAATACATTAATTTCTCTTCTTAAAAGGTTTGTATGAAATTACAAGAATTACTTCAATAGATTTTATGAAGTCTTGAACCAATTGATTTTTTATATCATCTCATTTTTGATATAGATTCATCTATAATCATTTCGCCTGTAGACTAAAATTTAGTTTAATAAAAATAAGATTGGGGAAATTCCTTCTGTTATTAGTTTTTATTTTAATCTTTCCGTTTTCAACATATCAAAAGACTATCCATCTGAATATTATGTTTAAGAGGAAAATCAAATCAATCTATTTGAACAGTGGGATTTTGTGGATTATACAGAAGGGAATAATTTAAAATTTGTAATAAAACAGCATTTTTTTTATAATATGTAATAGATTTGCACCGATTGTTTAATCGGCTAATTATAATATAAATTATCAAATGAAAAGACAGACTATCGCATTATTTTGCATAGCAACACTTAGTATTATTTCATGTGCTAAGGAAAGTAACAAACAAGATGACAGCAAATATACAGATGAGCAAAAAGCGTCTTATTATATAGGTTTAAGCATTGCTCAAAACCTGAAACAAGAAGGTTTCAAGGTAGATGCAGAACTTTTGACTCAAGGTATCAAAGAGGAAATGGACAGCACGAAGAAAAAGATGTTGCCAGCTGAAGAGATGAACAGCTTTATGCAAGATTTTATGATGAAGCAACATCAAAAGAAACAATCTGAAGCAAATGCACAAGGCTCTGAAAATAAGAAAAAAGGTCTGGAGTTTCTTGCGAAAAATAAGACTAACCCAAAAGTGAAAACTACTGCTTCTGGTTTACAATATGAAGTACTTCAGGAAGGTGATGGTAAAACAAAACCAAAAGCATCTGATGTTGTACAGGTAAAATATACCGGAAAATTGCTCGATGGAACTGTTTTCGATTCTACCGACAAAAATGGTGGTGCGCCAGCGGATATCAATCTGGGTGCTGTAATCCCAGGTTGGACAGAAGGAATTCAGCTGATGAGCAAAGGGTCTAAGTACAGATTTTACATTCCTTCGGATTTGGCTTATGGAGACCAAGCTGCTGGAGGAGCTATTCCGGGCGGCTCTACTATTATCTTTGATGTGGAATTGGTGAATGTCAAATAAGACTTCGTTACAATAAAAGAAAAAACCTCAGCAAATCAGCTGAGGTTTTCTTTTAAAATAGTATTTAATATGAAGAAAAATTTAACTCTTATTCCACCGGTCTGAAAACCAAACCTCTTTCCTCGAAATAATCTAAAGTGATTTTTTAAGTTTTCGGATCTAATTTTTATTAAGATTGAAATGTAGATGTAATAATCTATTTGTATATTCGTTAAGTTATTAATAACTTTATTGTTTAAAAACTAATTATCATGAAAAATTTATTTTTTATTTTTGGTTTATCGCTTTTAATGTTTAGCTGTTCAAGTGATGGACTTGAGGATGCTTCCAAAACGGAAGAGCCTTTTACTTATAGTAATGGTAAATTGTCTACAGGAAAAACATCTTCGTCTGGTTTGAATGCACCGACGGGTTTTGAATTTAGTGAAATTCCAGCTGGAAGTGAAGGTATGTTATTAGCATATTACCTTAATTGGCAAGATTTAGCGAGAAGTACGGTTTCAGATGATTTTACAATCGCGCCAAATGAAAGCTGGAAAATTGAAAATTTCTCTATTTTCATAATGAATCCTGATATTACGACAAATAGTGTTAGTTCAATTAAAACACTTGTTTTAGAAATTTATGACGGTGATCCAAAACTTAGTAATTCAAAAAAGGTTTATGGTAATATGAATGATAATGTGTTCAAATCTATATCACCTACTAATATCTACAGGGTTACAAATCTTACTACTTCTGATTCTATGAATGAACAAGCTAAGCTTGTTTATAAAGTTGATGCTAATATTAAGGATTTAAACTTGCCATCTGGTCATTACTGGTTTAAAATGACCTTTAAATTTGATTATGGAGACGATTGGTTTTGGTTTGCTCCAAGGTTACCAATTATTGGTAATGATTTTGATTCTTTCAATGCTTACTATCGTCTTGAAAGCACAGGCAATATTTATACTATAGATCAAGGTTTTTCAACACCGCAAAATCCTGTACAGCCTCCTAATGTAAAGTTTGAAACGCATTTTGAAATAGCAGGTACAAAAACCATAAATTAGTAAAATTTGGTTTTTTGCTTTATAAATCAAAAACCTCAGCCAAATTGGCTGAGGTTTTCTTGTTTAAAAATAGTATTTAATATGAAGAAAAATTTAACTCTTACTCTACAGGTCTGAAAACCAAACCTGTTTCCTCGAAATAATCCAATATAATTCTGTCGCCATCGTTCACATTTCCTGCAAGGATTTCTCTTGATAATTTATTCAAAACTTCCTGTTGAATTACTCTTTTCAAAGGTCTTGCCCCGAAAACAGGGTCGTAACCTTTGTTGGTCAGATAATCTAAGGCATCTTGTGTTGCAGTCATAATGATATTTCTTTTTGCGAGCATATCATTGAAACCTCTCAACTGATACTGAACGATTTTTCCGATTTCTTTTTTTCTCAAAGGCTGGAACAATACCGTTTCATCAATTCTGTTCAGGAATTCCGGACGAAGGGTTTGTTTCAGTAAATCGAAAACTTCAATTTTGGTTTTATCAACAATTTCGTCCTGATTCTCCTCGGTAATATTTTCAAAATTCTCCTGAATAATATGTGAACCAAGATTCGAAGTCATAATGATAATCGAGTTTTTGAAATTTACTACTCTACCTTTGTTATCCGTCAAACGGCCGTCATCCAAAACTTGTAACAACGTGTTGAAAACATCAGGATGCGCTTTTTCAATTTCATCTAAAAGCACCACGGAATAAGGTCTTCTTCTCACGGCTTCTGTCAATTGTCCGCCTTCATCATAGCCCACATATCCGGGAGGCGCACCCACCAATCTCGAAACCGAATGACGTTCCTGATATTCACTCATATCAATTCTCGTCATATTGTTTTCGTCATCGAATAAAAACTCTGCCAAAGCTTTTGCAAGCTCTGTTTTTCCGACTCCGGTGGTTCCTAAAAATAAGAAACTTCCGATTGGTTTTTTCTCATCGCTCAATCCAGCTCTGTTTCTTCGAATGGCATTGGCAACCGCTTCAATGGCTTCTTCCTGGCCAACCACTCTGTGATGCAGCTCTGTTTCAAGATGCAATAATTTTTCTCTTTCAGATTGAAGCAACTTCGTAACAGGAATTCCGGTCCATTTTGCAATGACCTCAGAGATGTTTTCAGAAGTTACTTCTTCTTTAATCAGTTCATTCTGATGGTTTTGCATTTCCAATTCAAGCTTTTGCAAAGCATCTTCTTTTTCCTTGATTTTTCCATATTGGATTTCAGCAACTTTTGCATAATCTCCCGCTCTTGATGCTCTTTCAGCTTCCAGTTTCAGGGATTCTATATCTTTTTTAATCTGGGTTAAATCCTCAGATTTTTGTTTTTCTTTCAGCCATTTTGCATTGATTTCATTTCTTTGTTCAGAAATTTTTGAAATATCTTCTTTTAAATGGTCGATTTTCGTTTGATTTCCTTCACGAGAAATAGCTGCCAATTCAATTTCCATCTGCATCAGTTTTCTGTCGAGAACGTCTAATTCTTCAGGTTTTGAATTGATTTCCATTCTCAATTTTGCTGAAGCCTCATCAATAAGGTCAATCGCTTTATCCGGTAAAAATCGGTCAGAAATATATCTTTGAGACATCTCAACTGCAGCAATAATCGCTTCATCTTTGATTCTTACTTTGTGGTGGGCTTCATACTTATCTTTGATTCCACGAAGAATAGAAATCGCAGACTCAGTATCCGGTTCTTCCACCATGACTTTTTGGAAACGTCTTTCCAGCGCTTTATCTTTCTCAAAATATTTTTGATATTCATTCAAAGTTGTTGCACCGATAGCTCTTAATTCTCCTCTTGCTAAAGCTGGTTTCAGAATATTTGCAGCATCCATTGCGCCTTCGCCACCTCCGGCTCCAACCAATGTGTGGATTTCATCAATGAAAAGAATGATTTGTCCGTCTGATTTGATAACTTCGTTCACCACCGATTTCAAACGCTCTTCAAATTCACCTTTGTATTTTGCACCGGCAATCAAAGCTCCCATATCTAATGAATATAAAGTCTTATCCATCAGGTTTTCAGGAACGTCGCCATTGATAATTCTGTGAGCTATTCCTTCAGCGATGGCTGTTTTACCAACTCCTGGCTCACCAATCAGAATCGGATTGTTTTTGGTTCTTCTGGAAAGAATCTGCAAAACTCTTCTGATTTCTTCATCACGGCCGATTACGGGGTCAAGCTTACCTTCTGCTGCTAATTCGTTGAAATTTTTCGCATATTTATTTAAAGATTGATAAGTTTCTTCCGAGCTTGCAGAAGTTGCTTTCGAACCTTTTCTCAATTCTTTAATTCCGCCTTCCAAAAGGTTTTTTGTAACGCCCATATCTTTCAACATTTTTGAAACTTCTGAATTGGTTTCTAATAATGAAAGCCAAAGATGTTCGATGGTCACAAATTCATCACCCATTTTTTTAGCGATGTTGGGGGCATCAAGCAAAACTTTGTTCGCTGATTGTGAAAGATAAATATTCCCTCCCTGAACTTTCGGAAGTTTTTCAAGATTTTCACGGTTGCGCTCTCTTACCAAAGTAGCATCTGCTTCAGATTTTTTCAGTAAGAAAGGCGATATATTTTCATCTACCTGGAAAATTCCTTCAAGTAGATGTTGAGGTTCAATCTGTTGATTGCCAAATTCCATTGCGACTTGTTGCGCAGCCTGGATGGCTTCCTGTGATTTTACGGTATATTGATTTAGATTCATAATATTTTAGTTGATTGTTGTTGGTTTATAGTTAATTGATTATCAAAATTTATACAATTCTTAATTTTTAAACAATGATTTTTGTTTTTAAAAAGCATTAAGAAAATAAATTTTTAAGGTTTAACTTCTTAATGCTTCGTCAATCATTTAATTCTGAAACTTTAATTACAAAAAGCATTCTATTGTTGAATTTTTAATAATTACAGACAAAATTTCCGAATAATTAAATTTTCAATGAATTTAAAAAGACAGAATTTCCGAAAATGTAAAAATTCAATTAAAAATGATTGTCAATTTGTAATTAATTTCTGGAGAATTATTTTTTTTTAAATCTTAAGTGGATACGTTTTTACAGTTTCTTTGCCTTTCTGAAAGAATCTCAACATGGCGAAATAAACGTCTTAGTTTCCTCCGGAATGACAAAGTGATTGTTGAGTTTTATTATGATAATTAGAAAGAGAATTCAAATAATTTTAATTCGGGATTTTTATTTATAAATTTGAGTGAATAAAATCTGAACTTGAATCGTATCATCTTAATTTTCTTCGCTGTTTTTACTGTTTCATTTTGTTTTGGTCAGAAGCAAAATCAGGAAGACCTGTCCGGTTCCGAGACTTTGGATAAAAGTAAAATTTCTCCCGAACAAATCATTGAACAAAGTATTAAAAAATTCGGTCAATCAATTTCTGATGAGGAAAAGTATGAAGTTCGGATGAAAATGGCGGATGCTTATCTGAAAATCAAAAAGCCGGATTTTGCAAAATCAACGGAAATGCTTTTTAAAGCGAAAGAGATTGCCGAAAAATTGGATAATACGAAACTGAAAGCGAAAATCTACGGTTCCATCGCCAATCAATATTCGTTTCTGAATTTTCCTGAAAAAATAAAACCTTATCTCGATTTGTCGAAACGAGAAGTCGATAAACTTCCAATTGGTTACGAGAAGAATTATCTGAACGCAAGATTGTACATAGAATATGGAAATCTGGAAGCCGATAAAGAGAATTTTCTCGTGGCGAAAAAAGATTATCAAAAAGCTTTGAAGTTTTTAGGAAATATCGGAAACCCCAATAAAAAGAACATTTTCCAATTTCGCAGAGCGTTCTATAATATGGGAGTTTCTTATGCGTATCTGAAACAAAATGATTCGGCGGAATATTTTCTTAATAAAGCCTTAGCGATTCGTGATAATGAAAATAAGGAATTCAAGTATTTTATTTATAATAATTTAGCTAAAGTTTATGCCGGTAAAAATGAACATCAAAGGGCAATTGATTCTCTGGAGGTTGTATTAAAAGAGGAAGCTTTCAAAGATAACAGACTGAAAGCCGATATGTACAAAAAACTGATTGCGTCTTACAGAGTTTTAAATAAAAAAGACAAGTACATCGAATATTCCGAAAAGTTATTACAATTGGAACAGGATGTGAAAGATAATAATCTAAAGGCAATTAATACGGCGGTTTCGGAAGAACAAAGGAATCTACTTGAGAAAATCTCGGATAAAGAAAACCATAACAATCTTCTGATTATTGGTTGTGGATTATTGATTGTAATTGGAGGAAGCGGTATTTTTTATATTAATCAGAAAAGAAAGAAAGAAAAGATACTTTATCAGAATTTCATTTCAAATCTTGAGAAACAAGAAGTAAAAGAAGTTCCTGAACCGAAGGAAATTGTTCAGCCGGAAGTTGAAGAAAAAGAAAAGATGTCTTTCTCAGTTCCAAGTTCTGCAGAAGCTATGATTCTGGAAAAATTAGAAAAGTTTGAAGAATCTGCGAAATTTACCAATTCAAAACTAACAGTAGCGAGTTTGGCGGTAATGTTCAAAACCAATCCAACCTATCTTTCGGAAACGATTAAAAAATATAAAGAGAAAAACTTCAATAATTATCTCAATGAGCTTCGCATCAATTATATCTGCAAGCAAATCAACGAGCGTCCGGAATTTCTTAATTATAAAATAAGTTATCTGGCAGAAGAGGCCGGTTTTTCTTCTCACAGTTCGTTCACAACCATTTTCAAAAACGTTACAGGAATTTCCCCTTCGGCATTTTTAAGAGAAGCGGAAAAGAAACATAAAAATATTTAATCTTTTATTTATCAAGGTTTTAAAACTTGTATTTGTTTTTTAAAATATGATATTTTGAAAGAGTAATGCTATTTTTTGATTCTTAAAGTATATACATTTACTTCATCAATGAGATAAAATATTTTTCTGATTGATATGATTATCGTAACGTATTTTATTAAATCTTAAAAAATTAATTATGAAGAAAATTGTATTTTTTTTATCGGCGTTAGGTTCGGTTTTGACCTTTTCGCAAAATGTAGGTTATGGAAAATCGGTTTCCAGATCATTATCCGGAACTGTTGAGGTTCAGCCAAAAGCCGCTGCAAAAGCAGAAAGCTGTAATGCTGTAGTTATTAATGATACCGAAGAAGAGAATGGTGTTTTCATTATAGGAAACGGTGGTCAGAAGGCTGCTGTTGATATCCCGATCGAGGCCAATCAAACAATTAAAATCAATAGTATCGTTGTAACTCTTTCAAGTAAGCTTCCACCAACATTTGTCAATTTTGTCTTTTATAATAACGTTCTTTCCACACCGGAAGATCCGGAAGATCCAGCGAGAAATATCCCTAATCAACAGATTCTACAGATCACAGACAGTACAATCGAATCTTTTGAGGAAGTTGGATATGAACCTTTACATGAATTTGTAGTAAGAAAAGTAAAAATCAAATTGGCCAATCCAATTTTATTGAACGGAACAATGTCTGATGGAAGAATCTGGATGGGTGTAAAATCCGATGCCAATGCTTGGTCAACAACTGCACATTTTGACACAGGAGAAGGTGTGATTGGAGAAAGTGTTGCAATGGGCGGGAATAATTTTGATTGGTTCCAGTTAGTTAACATGGAAGGCTTGTATGAATTGAATGCAGAATGTGATTTATTAGCTGTTTCTGATGCAAATTTTAATTCGAAAACAAATATTTATCCAAATCCAGCTCAGGATTTCTTTGAATATAAAGGTATTAATGGAAATATCGTTTCTACAAATATCTATTCTTCTAATGGAAGTCTTGTGAAAGCAGTGAATTCTGGTGATTCTAAAATCAATGTAAGTAATTTGAAAAGCGGAGTTTATATTGTACAGACCAAAACATCAAACGGAAATACATTTACTAATAAGCTGATTAAAAAGTAATTCATCTATTTTTTAATTATATAAACAGAAAGTCTTGGGTTTTCTCTTGACTTTTTGTTGTTTAGTAATTTAAATTATGTCAGTCGTTCTAATTTTTCGAATCTGATTTTATAAGTCTGCAAATAGTTTTATATTTGAAGAAAACCAAGATTATGTATTCACAAATAGAGATAGATTCACAATTCGACGGAAAACTGCAATTGATTTATCTGAATCAGCCCGAAAGTTATAACAGCCTTACTCAAATTATGCTGGGAGAATTGCGAAATGCTGTTCACAAATTCAGTAATGATGATAATGTAAGATGTGTTGCGATTGCGGGAAAAGGGAAAGCTTTTTGTGCAGGTCAGAACCTGAAAGAAGCCTTAGGTTTTGATGAAGATGACAGAACCATCCAGAGATTTGTCATCGAATATTATAATCCTTTGGTTGTCGAAATTGTGAAATGCAAAAAACCTGTAATAGCTTTAGTAAATGGACCAGCCGTTGGAGCAGGCGCAATGCTGGCTTCGATTTGTGATTTTACTTTGGCGACAGAAAGTTCGTATTTTTCTTTTGCCTTCGCCAATATCGGCTTGATTCCTGATACAGCCGGAACTTATTATCTGCCTAAATTGGTAGGAAGACAATTAGCAAGTTATCTGTCTTTCACTGGGAAAAAAGTTCCTGCGACCGAAGCTAAGAAAATCGGTTTGGTTGCTGATGTTTTTGCAGATCCCGAATTTGTTGAAAAATCAATGGAAGTTTTAATTCAGCTTTCCCACGCTGCAACAACTGCACTTTATCTGACCAAAAAAGCTTTTAATAAATCTTATGATTTTTCATTAAGAGAACAACTGGATTACGAATCCATTATTCAGCAGGATGCTGCGGAAACCGAAGATTTCAAAGAAGGTGTTGCTGCTTTTATCGAAAAACGTCTGCCAAATTATAAAGGGAAATAAATGAACGCAAGAGAAACGGCAGAATATATGTTTGAGAAAGACTTGTTTTCTCAATGGCTCGGAATTGAACTAACTGAAATCAAAGATAATTACTGCCTCATCAAAATGCCGGTCAAACCAGAAATGATTAACGGGCTTGGAAC
Source organism: Chryseobacterium sp. (assembly GCA_003248755.1). Taxonomy (GTDB): domain Bacteria; phylum Bacteroidota; class Bacteroidia; order Flavobacteriales; family Weeksellaceae; genus Epilithonimonas. The sequence goes on from QFQW01000016.1 coordinate 43,160, forward strand.
TGTTCACGGCGGTGTTACATTTGCTTTTGCAGATTCCGCATTGGCGTTTTCTTCTAATAATTCCGGTGATGCTGCAGTGGCGCTTAACTGCTACATTAATTTTACAAAAGCGGCGAAAAATGGAGATGTTTTAACAGCCGAAAGTATTCTTCTGAACGATACCAGAAAAACTGCGGTTTATGATATCACAATCAAAAATCAGAATGATGAGGTTGTGGCAGGTTTCCGAGGAACGGTTTATAAAATTGGAAAGAAAGTGACAGAATTGAAAAGCCTTTGAGAATCCTTCGAGAGCCTCAGGATGACAATCATTGGAAAAAACTTCAAAATAAATTTTGAAGTTTTAAAATAAATTATAACTTTGTAATTCAAAGTTCTTTTTATGGAATCGAAAAATTATCAAGATGAATTAGCGCATATCCGTCAAATGATGGAACGCAGTTCGAGATTTATTTCATTAAGTGGTTTATCTGGTGTTGTTGCGGGAATCGTTGCTTTGCTTGGCTCTGTTTATGTTTATTTTATTTTCCAGAGAGAAGGGGTTGATTACTTTGATGGACAAAGAAATATTTACACACCGGCTTTGGCTCAGGAATTATTCTTTGTTGCTTTGGTGATTTTAGTTTTGGCAATTTCCAGCGGATATATTTTCACAGCAAGAAAAAGTAAAAAGAAAAACCTGAAAGTCTGGGATTCTGTTACCAAAAAACTCTTAGCCAACTTTTCAATTCCGTTAATTGCAGGCGGATTTTTTTGCATCGCACTTTGGTATCATCATTATTTTCCTTTAATTGCGCCGTCAATGCTTATTTTTTATGGATTGGCTTTGATTAATGCAGAACATTATACCCTAAGTGATGTCAAATATCTTGGGATTTGTGAAGTCATTCTTGGAATTATAGCATTGTTTTGGCTTGGTTGGGGATTGATATTTTGGACAATTGGATTTGGATTTTTGCATATTTTTTACGGGATTTTGATGTATAGGAAGTATGATTAGGAATTTAGTTTTTTAGTAGTCAGTTGCTTAGTTAAATTTTTATGGGAACAGTTTTATCTTTTCAAGATTTGGTGGTTTGGCAAAAAGCGCATCAATTTGTTTTAGAAATTTATTCTTTAACAAAAAGCTTTCCTAAAGATGAATTATATGCGTTGACTAATCAAATAAGAAGGGCCTCTGTTTCTATTCCTGCGAATATTGCTGAAGGATTTACAAAAAAGACTTTAGCAAATAAAATTAATTTTCTTTCCCATTCTAAAGGTTCATTAGAAGAAGTGAAGTATTATTTAATATTAGCAAAAGACCTAAATTATATCTCATTAAATGATTTCGAAAAGCTGACACAAGATACTGAAGAAGTTAGTAAATTAATTAATGGATACGCAAAATCAATTAAAAATTATCACGAAAATAATCCAAATAAATAACCTAACAACTGATTAGCTAAGTAACTGATTAACTAACCAAATATGCTTAATATCAATCAACTCAACAAAGAATTCGAAAGTCGTGTAAGATTGGGCATTATGTCCGTTCTTATGGTCAACGATTGGGTTGATTTTACCGAAATGAAAAACTTGTTAAATGCAACCGACGGAAATCTCGCAAGCCACAGTTCAGCTCTTGAAAAAGCGGAATATATTGAAATCAAAAAAGAATTTGTTGGTAAGAAACCAAAAACATCTTACCGTGTTACACAAAAGGGGAGAGATGCGTTCACAGAACATATCAACAACTTAGAAAAATTGTTGGGAAAGTAATCTCAATTTTTTTTGAAAATTAACTTTGTAATTCAAAGAACTTTATATTATGAAAGAGTTTAATTGTTTACTTTTTGCTAAAAGGGTGTTTGGTTCATCTTTATGTTTTGGATTAATGATATTGATAGGATATTTTATTTTTCAAAGCTGGTTTTTTATCATTTTCGGTTATTTCTTTTTAGTTAGCGCATTTATAATCAATACTCTTGTTATTATATTTTTTTTAATTACGGCATTATTATACAGAGATAAAAGAATTGAATGTTTTCATTCTATTTTAATAATTGGACTTAATATTCCACTTGCAATTTTTTGTATGATACTCGGAACAAGTTTTTAAAAAAAATAATTTTTAGCTTCCAAATTCAAAGAGCTTCATATTATGACCAGAAAATCATTCATCAAAAAATCTTTACTAGCCACTGCAGGTTTATCATTATTCTACAGTTGGCAGATAGAACCATTTTGGCTGGAGTTTGTCAAACAAGATTTACCAATTAAAAATCTACCTTCAAAGCTTCACAACAAAATCCTGATGCAGATTTCAGATTTGCACGTTGGTAACAGATTCGATTACAATTATTTGATAGAATCATTCAAAAAAGCGAAAGCTTATAAGCCGGATATTGTAGTTTATACAGGTGATTTCGTTTGCTGGGAAAATAATCCGGAACAATTTGAACAATTGAAAATCGTAATGAAAGAAACCGTTCTCGGAACTTTAGAAACTGTTGCAATTCTCGGTAATCACGATTACGGCGCAGAATGGAAAGAAGAATATGTTGCTGATGAAATTTCAAATATTATAAACGATTCCAAAATCCAAATGCTTCGAGATGAGAAAGCTGATATTTCAGGTCTTAATATTTATGGATTCGAGGAATTATGGGGAATGAATTTTCATCCAGAAAATCTGACCAAAATCATCAATCCAAATGAAGCCAATCTCGTCCTTTGCCACAATCCTGACGTTTGTGATTTGGATGTATGGAACAATTATCAAGGCTGGATTCTTTCAGGACATACACACGGCGGACAATGCAAACCACCTTTTCTTCCGCCATTGATTCTCCCTGTTAAAAATAGAAAATACACATCAGGAATCATCGATTTGGAAGACGGAAGAATGCTTTACATCAATCGTGCTTTGGGACATTCTTACCAGGTCAGGTTCAATTGCAGACCGGAGATTACAATCTTTACACTTAAATCAGTATAAATTTTAGCCAAAATGACACAAAGATTTCACTGATAGTTTATTTGACGAAGTCTAAACCTTGTGACCTTAAAATATCAGAATATTAAGAAAATAGTGCTCTTTGTGTAAAACACTTGTGACCCTTGTGTTTCAAAAAATCAAAAATCATTTATAAATTATGAAAAAACACCATCTCATCTTCATCACAGTTTTGGCAGTTATCATTCTATTTTACAAAGAATATATTGCACTTAACCTCGGGATTTTTGGAATCTTCTTGAGCATCTTAACCTTCACCCAAACTAAACCTGAATTCAAAAATAAAACTTTTCTCACACTTTTTGTGACTTCCATTTTTTCATCATTGGCATTTGCCTGGTTTGGCGATACAATTTCGTTTGTCGCTGTTTTTGTGTCTGTATTTTTGCTGAGGTTCAAAGGAATATATCCGAAACTAAAACCATTTCTATATATTGAAGTTCTATTGTTGAATCTCTTCACATTCTTGGGAAGAGTTTTCAACATAGAGCAATGGTACGAGAGGTCCAAAGAAAGAAACTTTAGCAAAAAACTCATCACATTTGTATTGATTCCGGGATTATTTGTGACTATTTTCTTTTTTATTTACACCCGTGGAAGCGACCATTTTGCAAATCTGTTCAGAGATTGTGAGCTTGAGTTTCAACCTTTGACTTTTATTGTCTTGGCAATTATCGGGTTTTATTTGGGATTTATTTTCTGGAATTTCGGAGTGGATAGATTCATATTCAAACAAAATAGGTATTTGAATGACGATTTTTCCGGTTTAGTAAAAATTCAAAAGCCAACCTTCTCTTTTCTGGATATCGATTCCGAAAGAACAAGCGGGCTGATTTCTTTTTCTGCGCTTAACATTCTGCTTTTGGTTTTCATTGCAACTTACAATTACGAGCAATTTTTCGAAGTTACAAAATCTGCTGACGGTTTGAGCGCCGAAACGCACGAACGTGTGAATGCCGTGATAATGTCCATTGTAATGGCAATCCTTGTAATTCTTTTCTATTTTAAAAAAGGGTTCAATTTCGATAACAAAGCAAAATCTCTGAAAATTTCCGCTAAAATCTGGATAGTTCTCAATGCTGCTTTGGTAGTTTCAGCCTCTCTCAAAAACTCAGAATATATCATCAGTTATGGCTTGACTTACAAACGGTTGGGAGTTTATGCATTTTTGGCAATGGCTCTGATTGGTTTGATTTTTACGTTCATCAAAATCCAGAAAAAAAAGACCAATGCATTTCTTTTCAACAAAATGTTTTGGGCTTGTTATGGCTTGATTTTGGTTTGCAGTTACATCAACTGGGGCGGAATTATCACTTCCAATAATATTAGGAGAAAGGATTTTGCAGACCATTATCACTTGGTTTCCATCAATTATAATGAAAAAATATTGCTGGATCATGCTGAGAAAACGGGAAATATCGAAATGAAAAATCAACTTAAAGAAAGAATCGAATCTTATCAGAAAGAAACATTTCTCTCAAAAATTTTATATTATGAAACGATCAATATCGAAAAGCAAAAAAGTAACTAATTTAAAATATTTGGCATTAGTTCCATTGTTTTTGGTCGCTTGTAAAAAGGAGCCGAAAATCAAAGACCAAAAAGTAGATACGGTCACTACGATTGAAAAACCGGTAGATTCACTTTCAACAATTCTGAAAACCGAAAAAGAATCGAATCAGAATATCGTCACAGTGGATGCTTCTAAAATGCCGATCCGGCTGAATTTGGAAATCACAAATCCAAATGACCAAATTATTTTGAGATTAGAAAACCTTGAACAAGCTCAAATCAAAGGTTACCTGAAAACTGAAAAACCGATGAATATTAGATTCAATCAAATCAGAATGCCAGACAATACATTCGACGGCCCATTTGGGCAAACCATTGAGTACAACACTAAACAAAAAGGAGAATATTGGCTGATATTAGCCAAAAGCAATATGGCAGAAGGAACGCCGGTCGGAAAATTCTTTGTGAAAATAGAATAAAAAAACCGCCAATACAGACGGTTTTTAATTATAATTCTTTCCTCAATCTTGCTACAGGAATATTTAATTGTTCTCTGTATTTTGCAATTGTTCTCCTTGCAATATTGTATCCTTTTTCTTTTAGGATACCCACAAGAGCATCATCTGTATAAGGTTTTCTCTTGTTTTCTTTGTCAATAGCTTCTTGGAGATGAGTCTTGATCTCTTTCGTTGAAACCTCTTCCCCATCATCATTAGTTAAAGAATCTGAAAATAAGTTTTTCAAATAAACAATTCCGTTTGGCGTGTCAGCATATTTACTTTTCACTACCCTAGAAATTGTCGAAATATCAAATCCTGTAATATCTGCCACGTCCTTCAAAATCATCGGTTTGATATTTTTGTCGTCGCCTGTTAAAAAATAATCCTTTTGAAGTTTTACAATCGCCGTAATAGTTTGCAAAAGTGTATTTTGTCTTTGATTAATAGCATCAATATACCATTTTGCCGCATCCAGTTTTTGCTTGATGAAAAGTGCGGCCTGCTTATGTTCCGCAGATTTTTTATCGTTGGAATAAGTAGAAAGAATTTCTTTGTATTCATCAGAAACTCTTAATGTTGGAGCATTTTTGTTATTCAAAGATGGGATAACTTGATTGTCCTTAATCTGAATTACAAAATCAGGAATAATTTCTTGATTGATAGTAATCGTTTGGGTATCAAAATTACCGCCCACTTTTGGAGAAAGTCTGGAAATCTCATCCAAAGCTTCTTTCAAATCTTCTTCGTCGATATCATATTTCTGAAGAATTTTGTTGTAATGTTTATTGGCAAGAGCTTCAAATTGATTTCTCAAAATATTCCCAGCCAAAATAACCGCAGAGTCAGAGCTTACTTTTTTCTCAATCTGTAAAAGAAGACATTCTCTCAAATCTCTTGCGCCAACTCCAGGTGGATCTAGCTTTTGAACATAATTTTCAAGGACATCTGTTACTTTTTCAATAGTTGTATAAATACCTTGAGAAAAAGCCAAATCGTCAACAATAGATTTGATTTCTCTCCTCAGATAACCGTCTGTATCAAGATTTCCGATAATATATTCTGCAATTTTCAAATCTTCGTCGTCAATATTGGAAAGTCTGATTTGCTCCAGAAGGTAGTCGTAAAGAGTCTGTCCTTCAGTTAGCAGAGATTGATTATCAAATTCTTCGTCATCAGCAGAATAGTTGCTGGAAGCAGTTTTGTAACTTGGCTCATCATCATAAAGATATTCATCAACATCAAAATCGGTTTCGATGCTTTCGTTGCCTTCACTTTCATATTCTTCATCTGCTTTGGAGTAATCTTCCTCAGAATTTTCATCTGCTACTTTTTCTAAAGCAGGATTTTCTTCCAATTCTCTTTCAAGCTCTTCTTCAAATTCCAAAGTATGAAGCTGAATCAACTTCATCAACTGAATCTGCTGAGGTGCTAATTTTTGTCCGAGTTTAAGCTGTAGATTTTGCTTTAGCATAGGTTTTGTTAATTAATAATTGAATTAATATTTACGAAGTTAAAAATTAATTTCATAAAAACAACAAGTTTAGCACGATTTTTGATGTTAGATTGTAAGTTAAATAGTTAGTTAATTAAAAAGCCTTCAGACCACAATCTGAAGGCTTTTTATTCTAATTTATCTTTTATCTTAAAATTCTGCGTTTTTCGGGGTTCTTGGGAAAGGAATCACGTCTCTAATGTTGGTCATTCCCGTTACGAAAAGCACTAATCTTTCTAATCCTAAACCAAATCCAGCGTGTGGAACAGAACCGAACTTTCTAGTGTCAAGATACCACCAAAGTTCGTGTTCGTCAACATGCATTTCTGCCATTTTTGTTTTCAGAACATCCAGTCTTGCTTCTCTTTCAGAACCACCAATGATTTCTCCGATTCCAGGGAAAAGAACATCCATTGCCGCAACAGTTTTGTTATCATCGTTCAGTTTCATATAGAAAGCCTTGATTTCTTTCGGATAATCGAAAAGTACAACAGGACTTTCGAAATGTTTCTCTACTAAGAATCTTTCATGCTCAGATTGTAAATCTGTTCCCCATTTCTCAACAGGATAAACGAATTTTCCTTTTTTATTTTCTTTAGAATTCAGCAAGATTTCAATCGCTTCTGTATAAGAAACTCTCTTGAATCTTTTAGCAATCACATTTTCCAGTTTTTCGATAAGACCTTCTTTTGCTCTTTCTTTTTCTGGTTTTGATTTTTGTTCTTCTGCAAAACGTTTATCAAGGAAATCTAAATCATCTTTGCAATTATCAAGAACATATTTAATCACATATTTCAAGAAATCTTCCGCCAAATCGATGTTATCTTCCAAGTTATTGAAAGCAACTTCCGGCTCAATCATCCAGAACTCAGCCAAGTGACGAGTCGTGTTTGAGTTTTCTGCACGGAAAGTTGGACCGAAAGTATAAATTCTCCCCAATCCCATCGCAGCAGTTTCTCCTTCCAATTGTCCGGAAACGGTCAGGTTGGTTTTTTTACCAAAGAAGTCTTGAGAAAAATCGATTTCTCCTTCTTCTGTTTTTGGAATATTATCGAGGTCAAAGTTGGTTACGCCGAACATTTCACCTGCGCCTTCTGCATCAGCTCCCGTAATTACCGGCGTGTTGATGTAGAAAAACTGATTTTGATTGAAGAAAGAATGAATCGCAAAACTCACTGTGTGACGTACTCTGAAAACAGCTCCAAACAAGTTGGTTCTGAATCTCAAATGTGCCTGCTCTCTCAAAGTTTCCAATGAGTGTTTTTTCGGCTGAAGAATGGTTTTGTCTCGGTCTTCTGTAAAGTTATCTCCTAAAATAGTGATTTTTTTGGCTACAATCTCTACAGCTTGTCCCGCTCCTTGACTTTCTACAACTTCGCCAACAATTTTCAGAGAAGAAGCTGTGCTTATTTTATTTATGATTTGTTCGTCAAAATTTTCAAAATCAACAACGATTTGCAAATTATTAATCGTAGAACCATCATTAAGCGCAATAAAGCGATTTGCGCGGAACGTTCTTACCCAGCCTTGCACGGTAATGTCATGATGTAATACTTTTTTGTAATCTGCCAATAGGTCTTTAATCGTTTGTCTTTTCATTTTAGTAAAACTTTTGTGAAGTTTCTGTTTTAAAATTAATGAGTGCAAATTTACAAAAAAACGAAAGAAGTTTCTTTTAAATAATCCGGAATTTTTAATTCAGAACCGATTATAAAAGGATAGTGAATTTTAATAGTTTATATAGCTTTTTTTAACTGACATTAACTGTAGGTTGGAACTGTTTTGGCTGCTATTGCAGCATCGTAGAATAATCTACACAATAATACTGTTTAATATTTTAATATTATGACAACACAAGTTAAAAATTCATCTATTAAAACCGTGAATCCGTTTAATAATGAAATCGTAAAAGAGTTCGAAGCAATGAGTTCTGAACAAGTTGCAAAAATTATTGATAAAGCTGATGAAGCTTTTAAATTCTGGAGGAATACATCTTTTGAAAAAAGAGCCGAAGTTATCCATAAAGTGGCTTCTATTATGAGAAATCGTAAAGAGGAGCTGGGAAAATTGGCAACTTTGGAAATGGGTAAACTTTTGACAGAAAGCATTTACGAGGTAGAACTTTCTGCAGATATTTTCGATTATTATGCTGACAAAGCTTCGGAATTCCTTGCAGACCATCCTTTGGATGTGAAATATGGTGACGCATTTTTAAGCTATGAACCTATTGGAGTTATCTTGAGTGTTCAGCCTTGGAACTTTCCTTACTATCAGATTACAAGGTCTGCAGCAGCGCATCTTATGGCTGGTAACACAATGGTTTTGAAACATGCGTCCAATGTTCCACAATGTGCTCAGATTATGGAAGATATTTTCAAAGAAGCTGGGCTTCCTGATGGGGTTTATACTAATTTGTTTGTAGCAGGGAAAGATATTGAACCAATTGTTTCTAATCCTAAGATTGCCGGCATTACTTTGACGGGGTCTAAACCTGCAGGAGCAAGTATTGCAGCAGCAGCTGGTTCTCAAGTGAAAAAGTCAACTTTGGAACTAGGGGGTAGTGACCCTTTTATAGTTTTGGATGATGCAAATATTGATGAAGCGGTAGAAGTGGCAGTTGCCGGTAGAATGTGGAATGCAGGGCAAGTTTGTGTTTCTCCAAAAAGAGTGATTGTCCCTTCCAGTAAATATGATGAATTTTTGACTAAAACCAAAGATGCTTTTGCAAAATTGAAAGTAGGAAATCCATTAGACAGAGATACGACAGTTGCTCCTTTGAGTTCTGAAAAAGCTGCACAAGATGTTGTTGCGCAAGTTCAAAAAGCAGCAGAACAGGGTGCACACATAGTTTTGGGAGGGAAAAGAGTTGATAGAGCCGGGGCGTTTGTAGAGCCAACTTTGATAACAGACATTACTCCGAAAATGGACGCTTATTTCGAAGAGATTTTTGGTCCTGTGTTTATGCTTTACAAATATGACAATATTGATGAAGCGATAGATATTGCTAATGCGACAGAATTTGGTTTGGGAGGAACAGTTTTTGCAAAAGATACAACAAAAGCAATAGAGGTTGCCAGAAAAATTGATACAGGAATGGTCTATATCAATCACGTGACAGGTATTGCTCCGGAACTTCCATTTGGTGGAACCAAAAATTCCGGCTATGGTAGAGAGCAATCTCCAGCAGGAATTTATGAATTTGTAAATGCTAAATTAATTAGGACCACAACTCCAGATAAAAATTATTAAAATAAAAAGTAAACTTGCTAATCAAGATATAAAACTGTCACAGATTTTTTGTGACAGTTTTTTTATTCAATTAAAAAGGGTGGTTTTTGTTCTTATTTTGCCATTTCTGATTTTCCAGGCGTGAAAAGAACTCGGAACATCGAATTGCCATTTTGGTAAAATTAAGATGATTAAAATAACATCAATATGAGAAATCAATCCGAGAATAAGACATAAATAAAATGCCCAATTTGCCATGCTGAAGCCTATTAGAAATGTGAAAGCAATTAGCAAACTCAATCCCCAAAGTTTGGAAAGCCAAGCGTGCGTACAAGTTTCTTTCCCGAATTTCCAAAAACTGATAATGTAGCACAAAGCTTCCATCCCAAAAATCAGAGAAATGCTTTTCCAATGGTCTTTGATTATTTCAGAATTCAGCCAATACGTTGCAAATCCGATGGCTAGCCAAAAAACTAAATCAGTTTGACTGTCTAATCTTCTCAATTTTTCGGATGATACGCCAACTTTGCGCGCAATGATTCCGTCAAAAATATCGGTTAATAATCCGAAATACATTAAGATTAGAATCGGAGTTCTTGATTTTTCTCCGATAAAATAGCCTAAGTAAAGAATGGCGATTGCAGAGATAAATCGTAAAAGAATTAATAGATATGGGATTGTTTTCATTTGAATGAGATTTAAAGTTTTATAGAAATTGTGGTTTCCGCAGAAAATACATTGAATTGATTCGGAACGGTTGTTTTATACCAAAGTTTGTAAGGCGTGACGCTGGCTTTGATTCCAAATCCAATATTTTTCTTCCAGATTCTTAATCCTTGTCCGAATTGCAAAGTTGAAATAGATTCTGCATCGATGATGATTTGAGTAGTGTTTTCATTTTCGGGTTCGCGGATTGGTTCGTCCGGAATTCCGGTTCCGTCAACAAACAGCGTATTGAATGTCAATTCGCTTATCCATTCGATTTTTTGATTTTTGATTGAAAATTCTTTTATGAGTCTTCCTCCAAGATTGAAAATATATCCTTTGGATTCGATTTTATAATAATTTCCATTTTTTCCATAATCGAAATTATAAATTGTTGCACCTGATTTGACATTCCCACCTAATTCCAATCTTGCATCCATTTCTGCAGGATATCGATACCAAAAGCCAAAAGCAATTGCGGGATTCTGTTTTGTGATTTTGGATGAGTTATCAGAAATAATCCCTAATTCGAAAATGATTTTATAATCTTTGCTTTCTGTCTGAGTTTGAGCATTCATTAAAATTATTCCTAAGAAAATAAATAGCAGTTTCATCGTTTTAGAAATTTAGGATTGGCATTGTTCGTTTAGAATTTTTGTTCCAGAAACCGATTTGAAAATTTTTGCCTTTGGTGTTTTTATTAATTAATCCGATTTGGACGCCTTTCATATTTTCAGTTTGGTTGACGATTCCTATTTGAAGTCCTTTGAAGTCGTTGATATCATTGAGGGCGGAAATGGAAATACCTCTTCCTTTTTTGGCTGAGTTTCCGAAACAAGAAAAATAAAAACCATTCAAATTTTCTACATAAGTCCCAAAGAATGTAAAGGATGCACCGTTCATTTGTCTTCCGTAGTTATAAATAGAGATATTGAGTCCATTGTGGCTTGTGTTTTTTAAAAAACCTGCTATTGATAAATTGATGCCATTTACAATGGATGTTTCTCTGTTTTCTGACCTGTCAGGTTTGTAAAAGCAAATCCAAATAATCCCCAAAGGATTAATTTCAATATTAAATCCGTTTACAACTTTAGGATTTATGACTTTCTGGTTTGACATAGATTCATAAACCTCATCCAATCCTAATCCTATTGCAAGACCATTTACTTTAAGGTTTTTTTGTGAAAGTGGAGTTAGCGCAATTAAACGTGTT
>QFQW01000017.1 GCA_003248755.1 Chryseobacterium sp.
ATTTTCGTTATTTTAATAATAAAGAATCAACAAACCAAACCGGAAGGATGATCGTGAGAACTTCCCGTTGCTGAGGATAAAATATTGTTGAGATTCAGAGATCTTAAAACACCCATAAAAGCAAAAATCAGAGCTTCTTTATATTCAATGATTTCTTTCTCAGGAATATTGATTTCGGTGTTACTATTTGCTTTTATCTTTTCCATAAGGTAAGAATTGTAAGCACCGCCGCCGGTTATCAATACATTTTTGATTTCAAATTCATTGAAAATTTTTGCAATCTGAATTGCGGAATGCTCTGTGAAAGTCGCGAGTAAATCTGCAGTGTTTTGATCTTGGATTAATGGAGAAATATTTTCATTAATCCATTCGATTCCTAAAGATTTTGGTGCTTCCAAAGAATAGAATTCTATTTGATTAAGCTTCTTTAAGAGTACTTCATCAACCTTTCCTTTTCTTGCCAAATTTCCATCTTCATCAAAGTTTTTGCCTATTCTGGAAGCAAATTCATTGAGAATAATATTAACGGGGCAAATATCGAAAGCAATTCTTTTTTCATTTCGTTTTAAAGAAATATTGGAAAATCCGCCAAGATTAAGACAAGCATCGTAATCTGAAAACAAAAGTTCATCGCCAATAGGAACCAACGGTGCGCCATTTCCCCCAAAAATCACATCCTGACTTCGAAAATCGTAGATAATGGGTTTATTAATTATAGATTTAATAGCTCTGCCATCTCCAATTTGTAAAGTGAATTTGTTTTGAGGCTGATGAAAAACGGTATGTCCGTGAGAAGCAATCAAATCAAGATTCTCAATTTTATATTTTGAAATGAATTCCTGCGTTTTCTTACCCAAATAGAATCCATAATCAACATTGAGTTTCAGAAGTTCTTCGCCACAAAAGTTGATTGCATCTTTCAAAGATTTTTCCCAATCAAAAGAGTAGGGGATTGTTTCGGAATTCAGGATTTCAAAAATCCAACCGGATTCTTGTTTTAAGAATTTTGAATAGCAAATATCTAGCCCGTCAAGACTTGTTCCCGACATTAGTCCAATGGCGTAGAAAATCTTCTGTTCCATTATTTGCTATTTGCAGGAAGATTGGAAGAGTTAAAGCTTCCGGAATTGTTGAAAAATGTATATTCTGAAAAGTCATCTTTGGCAACCATACCATGAGATCCAACTAAAATATTACCATCTTTGTCAGATACGAAAACTGTATCTTTTGTATACATTTTTTTGTTTCTTTTATCCCAATTGATAGTTTCTGTGACAAAGGTTTGTCCTTCTGTTGTGATTATCTTCACTCTTCCTTTTGCAAAATAGAAATCTTTTTTGATATCGTTTTTTGCATATTTTGCCCAGATTTTACCAGGAACTTTTGGGTTTTTCTTATCGAAAAATTCAAGGTAAATTCCCTTTTTTGCTTCTATATAAGGAGAATCAATTAGTTCGTACTGCTCAATTAAAGGCGCTTTGAATCTTACTTTTACAACACCGGAATCTTTTTGAATAATGGTTCCATCATGTATAACGGTTGATGCAAAATTGGTTTTCTTATTTTGATTAACTTTTGTAATGTCTTCTTCACAAGACTGAATAAGAAAAAACATCAGCAACAAAAAAAAATGTTGTGATGTTTTTATATTAAATATTTTGAAACAATGATTCATAAGATTATCAATGTTCAAATCAAATATCGATTAGTTATAAAGTCGTTTACCGAACCACTTATCTGCAAAATTGATTCCAACTCTCAAATTTATGAAATTCTGACGAATTAGCTCATTTTTCAAGGTTCCTCTTTTTCCTACTTCAACTCCAATATCTATGCTGTTCATACGGTTTATAGTACTCTTTGCAAATGGAAGTGTAACACCTGCCGTTACAGCATATTTGTTGATGTTGGTTCCATTCAGTTGTAGATTTCCTTTCTCATAATAAGCTCCATAACGGTAAATAACTCTTGAGAAGTATGAACGGAAATCATTGAAGTTTGGCAAATACCAACCTCCAACAGAATATCTGTAAGAGTCTTGATATGTTAAGGCTTGACCTAGATAATTAAAAGTTTCTCCTTTTTTATAATCAACCTGAGTCCCAAAGAACCATTTTGTATCTTTTCCGTACCCTAAACCAAGCGATGCTTCCTGAGGGAGGAAATTCTTATCGTACATAACTTGTTTGTCGATAATAGTTTCGTACGCTTTAGTGTCTCCAAGAAGATAGTAGTAAGTACTATTGACATATGTATTTTTCATACTTCCGGTATTTCCAAAAGTATAAGTTGCACCCACAGTTATTTTTTTGTCATTGGCTAATTTCTTTTGGTAAGTAGTTCCCAATGTAAAATTGAATGATTGTACTCTATAACTGTTAGAGTATCCACTTGTAAGTTCAGCTCCTGTAAAAGCGACTTCTTCTATATCATACAATTTTCCGAAATAGAAATTTGATCTTAAACCTAAACCAAGAGAAGGTGTTACTTGATATGAGAATGCAGCTTGTACTGTACTTAATGTTCCTTCTCCATGGAAGTGGTGTGCTTCTGTAACTTCATCATTCAGAGGAGAAGTTGTTACTATATTATATGTTTTGGAGCTGTAAGGCTGGAAACCCATCCCGAACTTTATTTTTCTGGAAATAGGGAAAGCTATCGTTATATTGGACAGATACGTCGAATGTTTTGTAGTATTTACATTATTAACATCTGATTTGTAATAATTATTCTCATTCGTACCTTCTACTTTCAAAGTGGTAAGTTCCAAGTTGGTATTGGCAGCCGGATTTCGGAAGTTAAAATTATTATTAAAATCCCAAATATAAGCCGTGGAAATACCTCCCATAGAACTGATATCGACTGTGTTATCATATTTTACATCTCCAATTCCATAAGCTCCGTACGGTGAATTACCGATGCTTTGAGCGTTCAGGAAATATCCTGCCACCAGTGATGATAAAACAAAAATTCTCTTCATCCTTTAAAATTTCAATGCGCAAATATCTTAATTAATAATGAATTGCAAAAATATATTTGGGTTAAAGTTTGTTAAGTATATTCGATAGACTGATGTGATTTTTCGATAATTAATACCCATAATTAGATAAGTCCAAAATAGACTACTCTTCAGATGAAAAACCATCAACTATTACCTAACATCTAAAAACTAATATTTATCTTTGCTTTTATGAAATGGGAACAGATTATTGGTCAGCAATCAATCAAAAATCTTTTACGTGATAGTATTAAGGATTCCAGAGTTGGGCATGCTCAGCTTTTCGTAGGAGAAGAAGGTTTTGGTGTTTTGCCTTTGGCTTTGGCGATGGCTCAGGAGATTTTCGAAAAAGAAAATCCAGCTTCTGTTCACAAAGTTGAGAATCTCAATCATCTCGATTTACATTTCAGTTTTCCGGTTTTTTCTGAAAAGAATGTTTCACTAAGCAAACGTTTTTTTGATAATTTCAGAGAGATGGTTTTGGAAAATCCTTATTCGTCTTTTGATGATTGGACCAGTTTTTTGGAGTCTGAGAACAAGCAGTTTTTCATTTCTGCAGACGAGGCGGAAGATATCGGACAAAGATTCAATCTAAAAAGTTTCGAAGGCGGAAGCAAAATCCTGATTGTTTGGAGGGCGGACAAAATGAATGATGCGGCTGCCAACAAAATATTGAAATTCCTGGAAGAACCACCAAAAAATACATTCATTATTCTTTGTGCGCCGAATACGAATGATATTTTGCCTACAATTCTGTCAAGATGTCAAATTGTAAATATTCCTCGAATCAATGATGAAGATATTTTAGAACAACTTCAAAATCATAAATCTGCGAAGGAAATCGCTTATCAGGCGCAAGGTGATTGGAATCTTGCCCAATCATTGTCAGAAAATAATGAAGGTGCTTCGGAATTCGAAACCTTATTTATTCAATGGGTTCGAAATGCATTTCAGGCCAAAAAGAAGCCCGAAGTTCTCCGAGAAATCGTAAAATGGGCGCGCCAAATCTCCGAGTGGAATCGTGAAAAACAAATGAAATTCCTCAACTATTGCATTGAGATTTTTCGTTTGGCAATGCTGCAAAATTATGGAAATGATAATTTGGTTTACAAAAAACTCAGTGAAGGTAATTTCAATTGGCAGTCATTTTCAAAATTCATTCACGGTGCAAACATAGTTTCCATTGTTGAAGAGATTACAGATGCGTCTTATCACATCTCCAGAAATGCTAATTCCAAGATTGTCCTCACAGATATGGGGATTAAATTGACAAGATACATTCACAAATCAGCTAGTTGATTTCAATGTTGCCTTTATAAAGATTGTAATGCTCCATAGTTTTTATAATTAATAGTGTTTTGTCTTATAAATTGTCATTGTAGTGCCGCTCCTATGGAGCGCTGCATGCTTTATTAATATCTACAAACATTCAGCTCCTACGGAGCTGTATTGAAATTATTCAGTTTCCTTAGTTTCAAAACCCTATAACCTCTTGTCAGATATTTTTACTAATTATAGATAAACTCAATATATTCTTAACAAAAAATTAATCAAACAAATGTTTGATTGAATGGTGTTTTTGATTTAACTTTGCTCCATCAAAAATTAATCATGCCAACAAAAGAAGAACATATCATGATGGTCGCTGAGAAGCTCTTCGCTGCCAATGGCTATAATGGGACTTCTGTAAGAGATATTGCAGCAAAAGCGAAAGTGAATGTTTCTATGATTTCTTATTATTTCGGTTCAAAAGAAAATCTTTTGGAAGAACTTTTCAAATGGAGAATGGAAGAAGGACTCAATTTTGCGAAGAATATTTTGGAAAACAGTGAGTTGAGTGAAATCGAGAAAATCGAAGGTTTCATTGATAATTTCGTAAACAGAGTTCAAAGACTGAGAGATTTCTTTTTACTGGTTCATACGCAGCAAGTTATCAGTCAAAACAAGAATATCCAGAGTTTTCTTAAGGATTCAAAAATCAATTACATAGAAATCAATCAAAAGATTGTAGAACAAGGATTGGAAAAAGGGGTTTTCACAATCAGACCTTCTTATCATCTTTTACAATGTACGATTTCCGGAACAATCTTCAATGCGATGCACGGAATGAAATTATACAAAGAATATCTGAAAAAATACAATCCTGATTTTGACGAGAAACATTACGAAAATCAATATTTCCAAGAAGTCAGAACTCACATGAAGTCCGTTGTGAGGGCAATGGTCGGCTACAAAGAACAATAGTATTACTCAAACCTTAACAATAATAACAGTGAATAAATTTTTAACAACAGCTCTAATTGTTGGGACGTTCTATTCGGTTTCCGCTCAGGAAAAACGATTATTAAGTCTGGAAGAAGCTGTGAAATTAGGAATAGAAAATAGCAAAAATCTAAAGATAGACCAAGCTAAAATAGAAGAATCCACTGCGAATCTTCTGGAAGCGAAGAACAGACAATTGCCGGAACTTAAGGTTTCTGGAAGCTATTTGTATCTTCCCATCAAACCCAATATTGATATTAAAATTCCGGGTGTTTCCGGTTCCGGAGGTCCGGATGTTCATCAGGCAATGTACGGAACAGCCAACTTATCGATGCCAATTTATTCCGGCGGAAGAATTAAATACGGAATTAAATCTGCAGAATACCTAGTAGAAGCTTCCAAACTAAGTACGGAGAACGATAAAAATGCAGTTGCATACAACATTTCCCAAGCTTACAACAACCTTTTCAAAGCATCGGAAGTCGTGAAGCTTTTGAAAGAAAATTTGGCTTCTTCTCAGAAAAGAGACCAATCTTTCATTAAGCTGGAAAATAATGGCGTGATTGCGAAAAATGACAGATTGAAAGCTCAGCTTCAAACTTCGAATATCGAATTACAATTGATGGAAGCAGAGAATAATTACAATATTGCCAATATCAATATGGATTTGCTACTTGGTCTTCCTGATAATACAGAAATCGAGGTTGATTCTAATTATATCGGAGCAGATGACCTTGGAAAACCGGATGATTACTACTTGAATTTGGCGAGAGAAAACAGAAAAGATATTCAGGCTTTGGATTATCAAAGAAAAGCAGCTGCGCTTGGAACTAAAGCTGCAAAAGCGGAAAATCTTCCTTCAATTGCTTTCACAGGTGGTTATGTCGCCGCTGACATCCCGAAACTTTTCACATTAACCAATGCTGTGAATGTTGGAGTGGGAATCCAGTATAATCTTTCTAACATCTGGAAAAAGAATTCAAGCCTGATGCAGTCAAAAGCTAAAGAACAGGAATTGCTTGCCAACAACGAATTGTTAAATGACAACGTAACTCTGGAGGTGAAACGTGATTATCAGAATGATTTGTACGCTCACAAGAAAATTGATGTTTATCAAAAAACGTTGGAGCAGGCCGAAGAAAACTACAGAATTACACTTAATAAATATAACAACGGTCTGGAGACCATTACCAATCTTTTGGATGCTGATACTGCAAAAATTACTGCAAATGTGAATGTCATCACTTCAAAAGCAGACGCAGCTTTGGCTCACAAAAAATTATTACAAACTACAGGAACCATTAATCAGTGATAATCGGATTAATGATAATTGATAATAAAGAACTTTAAACTTAGAACAAAAAACTTTAAACAAATAAAATGGCACAAGATAACATACAATTCGAGCAGGGAGAGATTCCGGCAAAAAAGAAAAAAAGTCCTGTTTTTTACATCATATTAGCAATTGCAGTTTTAGCAGGTGCTTTCTTCGGTGTGAGAGAATATCAATACAGTCAGGCTCACGAGGAAACTGACGATGCTCAAATTGCAGCAGATATTAGTCCTGTGATTTCAAAAATATCAGGTTACATTGCTGAAGTAAAAGTAAAAGATAATCAATTCGTTAAAAAAGGCGATACATTGGTCGTACTTGATAACAGAGACCAGAAAATGGCATTGGAGCAAGCTGAAGCAGCTTTGGGAACAGCTCAGAGTAATGTAGCTTCTGCTCAGGCTGGGTCAGAAGCGGCTAAAACGGGAATCGGAAATTCCAGAGCCGCAGTTCAAACGGCTAATGCTCAAATCGAAGCAGCTAGAGTCAACGTATGGAGAACAGAGCAGGATATGAAAAGATATTCCGAATTGGTAAAAGACCACACCATTACGCAGCAACAGTATGAGCAGGCTTCTGCAGCTTATCAGACCGCTCAGAAACAACTTCAGGTTTTGATTGACCAAAAAAATCAGGCAAACGTTCAGACTGGTGTTGTAACTTCACAATCCAACGCTACTTATCAGAATATAGGAATTGCCAATTCTCAGTTGAAACAAAGACAGGTAGATGTAGAGAATGCAAAACTGAATCTTTCTTATACCGTAATCACAGCTAAAGAAAGCGGATATGTTTCTAAGATTCCTGTTCAGGTTGGACAATATATTCAGGCAGGGTCACAATTATTCAGCATTGTTTTGAGCAATCAGAAATGGGTTGTTGCCAACTACAAAGAAACTCAGGTTGAAAAAATGGTGGAAGGGCAGAAAGTAGAAATCGAAATCGATGCTTATCCGGGACAGAAATTCGAAGGAACAATCAGTTCATTCTCTCCGGCAACAGGGTCTGCGTTTGCATTGCTTCCTCCGGATAATGCGAGTGGTAACTTTGTAAAAGTGGTACAGAGACTTCCTGTTAAAATTACATTTGACAATCTTAACCCTGATATTATGAAAAAACTACGTGTGGGAATGAACGTTCAAACTGTGGTTTCTCTAAAATAGAGGTATTAGCAATAAGGTTTTAGATGTTGGTTTAATATACTTTTCACTATGACCTTATTCTTAAAACCTAAAACCTAAAAATTATGCAAGACGATTCATTAGTAGAATACGGATTTCGCAGAACCATTATTACCATTACGGCGATTATGTGTGCGCTTCTTGAGATTGTGGATTCAACAATCGTAAACGTAGCACTTAACGAGATGAAAGGTAATCTGGGGGCAACATTGTCCGAAGTGGGCTGGGTAATCACGGCTTATGCTATCGGTAACGTGATTATCGTTCCGATGACGAGCTGGTTATCCCAACAGTTCGGGCGAAGAAATTACTTTGCGGTATCTATCATCATATTTACGATTTTCTCTTTTCTATGTGGTAATGCGACCAATATTTGGGAACTCGTGTTTTTCAGACTTTGCCAGGGAATTGGTGGTGGAGCACTTTTGGTGACTTCACAAACCATCATCACCGAATCTTACCCTATCGAGAAAAGAAGTATGGCTCAGGCCATCTACGGATTGGGCGTGATTATCGGGCCAACACTTGGTCCGCCATTGGGAGGTTATATTGTTGACAATTACAGCTGGCCTTATATCTTTTACATCAATATTCCGTTGGGAATTATTGCAACATTATTGACATTACAATTCGTAAAAAGCCCGAGATATTCCGAGAAGCGTTCGGCTTCCGATGTCGATTGGATTGGGATTGGATTATTGGCAGCGTTCGTAGGTTCTTTACAGTACATTTTGGAAAGAGGACACGAGGATGACTGGTTTGCAAGTAAAGCCATTATTGTATTGACGATTACTGCTGTTGTAGGATTCATATTATTCATTTGGCGGGAACTCACCTTCAAATATCCGATTGTAGAACTCAGGGTTCTCAAAAACGGAAACCTTAGGATTGGAACCGTGATGTCCTTCATTTTAGGATTCGGTTTATATGGGTCCACATTTATCGTTCCACTTTATACACAGAGTATTTTGGGATGGACGGCATTACAATCCGGAGCACTGATGATTCCGGCTGCATTGACCACCGCTTTTATGATGCCAATCATTGGTCAGCTTTTGACCAGAGGCGCAAAGCAGCAGATATTGGTAGCATTAGGCCTATTCATCTTCTTCGTTTACAGTTTTTGGGGCTACAAAATCCTGACACCGGATACAGGGAAAGACGCATTCTTCTGGATGCTGATTGTAAGAGGAATGGGATTAGGTTTACTATTCATCCCGATTACATCATTATCACTGAGTACGCTGAAAGGTCCTGAAATTGGACAAGGCGCTGCTTTCACGGGAATGATGCGTCAGTTGGGCGGTTCATTCGGGATTGCAGCGATTACAACTTTCATTGCTAATAAAAGTGAACTTTACAGAAGCAATCTCGTATCGCACTTGGATGTCAATGATTTTGATGTTCAGCAGAGAATTGCAGCACTTAAAGGAAGCTTCATAGCAAAAGGATATACGCCGGATAGAGCACTCAATGCCGCTTACCAGATGCTCGATTTCTCAGTAACGAAACAGGCAACCGTGTTGTCATATATGGACGTTTTCCTTTATCTGGGATTGATGTTCCTGATATGTATTCCGTTTGTGTTGTTTGTAAAAGAACGAAAAGGCAAAGGCGAGAAAATCGACCTTAGCTCAGCGCATTAATATTTATTTTTAGTTATTTGTGAAAAGCTCAGAATCATTTTGGTTCTGAGTTTTTTTAATTTTTAGGAGCCGGGAACCTGCTGGAAGTTTATACTGAGCTAAGTCGAAGTGCTATATCTTTTTTGTCATCAAAACAACTTTTGTCAATCAATGTCAGTCTGAGGCTCTCGAAGCTCCTTAAAAATCAAATAGTTATTCCATAATTATTTTTAATTTCCGACATCACAAAAGAGCTGTGTGTACTTCCGATGCTTTCCAAAGAACCTAATTTATTAAAAACAAAATCCTGATAATGCTTCATATCCTGAACCTGAACTTTCAATAAAAAATCAAAGTCACCGGAGATATTATAGCATTCCACAACTTCATCTATGGAAAGGATATCGTTGACAAACCGATTGCCGATATTTTTATCGTGCTGCTTCAGTTTGATACTACAGAATACAACGAAACCTTTATTCAGCTTTTCCGAATCCAGAATCGCAATGTAATTTTTGATAAAACCCTCTTGTTCCAACTTTTTTATCCTTTCAAAAACGGGCGATGCAGAAAGATTGACTTGGCTGGCAAGTTCTTTTATGGTCAATTTCGAGTTTCTCTGTAAGATTCTCATCAGGCTCAGGTCGGTTTCGTCTAGTATCATTCAGAATAATATTTGGAATTTAATAATTTTTAATAAAAATACAGAATATAAAACTTTTATTAATGCTTGTTTTGATTTTATTTGCTTAATAATTTAGTTTTATTTGAAATAAAAAACTTTGAATATAATTTTACACAAAATATTAATCTAAATAATTAAATATGTGTGAAACAAAAGTGAGAACGCCAAAATCAGACACGGTTGGAAGTTTCTTAAGACCAGAAATTCTAAAAAAAGCAAGAGAACAATATTGTAAAAAAGAGATTTCAAAAGAACAACTCACCGAAATCGAAAATCAGGAAATCATCAAACTGGTTGCCAAACAAAAAGAGTTAGGATTAGAAGTGATTACCGACGGAGAGTTTCGACAAAGTTATTGGCATCTCGATTTTTTCTGGGGATTCGAAGGTGTTGAGCACAATTTTATGCCTCGTGGTTATCAATTTCAAGGCGAAGAAACCCGTAATGATTCAGCAAGATTGACTGGGAAAATCAGGTTTACAAACAATCATCCGTTCTTAGGATATTTTGCATTTCTAAGAAGTTTAGCAGGTGAAAATCATATTGCAAGACAAAGTATTCCTGCGCCGGCACAACTTTATGCAGAATTGTTAAGAGAATCGAATGCGGACAAAGTGAACGAATTTTATCCGGATAGAGAAGAATTTTTGAATGATTTGTCGAAAGCCTACCACGATGCCATTTTAGCTTTTTACGAATTGGGTTGTCGGGATTTGAAAATCGATGACTGCACTTGGGGAATGTTGTGCGACGCCAATTTTTGGAAAACAATGGCTGGAGAAAACTACAATCCGGATTCGTTAAAAGAAATTTACCTGAAACTCAATAATGATGCTTTGCAGAATCTGCCTGCGGATTTACGAATCTCAACCCACGTTTGCAGAGGGAATTACCATTCCACTTGGGCAACTTCCGGAGGTTACGAACCGGTTGCAGATACGCTTTTTGCCAAAGAAAATGTAGAGAATTTTTATTTGGAATTCGACGATGACCGTTCCGGGGACTTTGCACCATTGAGATTTGTTCCGGAAAATAAGAATGTTGTTTTAGGATTGATTACCAGCAAAAATCCAACTTTGGAACAGAAGGAAAACATCATTGCCAGAATCAAAGAGGCCAGCCGGTTTGTAAGTCTTGACAGATTGAGTCTTAGTCCACAATGTGGTTTTGCATCGACTGAAGAAGGTAATATCTTGACCGAAGAAGACCAATGGAACAAAATAAAATTGGTAAAAGAAATTGCAGATGAGGTCTGGAAATAATTGTTTTAATAACAAGTCAAAGCATCCATTTTTGGGTGCTTTTTTCATTTGGAGCCGGGAACCTGCTGTCCACTATATCTTTTTTGTTTTTCAGACGTTCTGTCATTCCGGACAGAGTGACGAATCTAAAAAACAAAAAAGGATGCCGTTCCCATCAGGGCTAGGGATTTCAACATTAATACAACTTTTGTCTATATTTTCATGCTGAGCCTTTCGAAGTCTTTATTGCATTATCAGGTTTTGTAAGCATTGTCAGGCTGAGGTTTTCTAAGTTCCACAACAATAACTATTTCCAAAATCTCAATCTAATAAACCTTAAAACTTCAACTCCAACTAAATCCAATTCATCTTCATTGCTAGCGTGCAGGCTTCCGTTGTATTGGAAACGCGCATTTTCTCCAAGATATTTTGTCTGTGACGATTGACAGTATTGATGCTGATAAAAAGAAATTCAGCAATTTCTTTACTCTTTTTTCCTTCCTGAATCATTTTCAGAATTTCCTTTTCACGTGAAGAAAGAAAAGTTGAATTTTCAGCTTCTGTTTGATAGATAATCGCACCATTGGAAGTATTGGTAATCATTCCCAAGTACGATTGATTATGAAAAAAATCGAAATGATAAAGGCAAAGCGCCAATTCTACATTTTTATGTTTCGGATTGGAAAAATAAAACATTTTATGAATCAGAGATTGCGAACTGTTTTGGATTCTCAATCTGCTTATTACACAAAAATCGCTTCGTTTTTCAAATGAAATTGTTTTCATCATCTGAAAAAACTGAAGTTCCAAAACGTGTTTCTGTAAAACATCATCAGGATTGAGTTTATCAAAAAGTTCGTCTTCCCAAATACTTTCAATCTCCTGAATATATTGATTCTGAAAAATCTGTAATTCATCTGCCAGCTTTCCGGAATAAATATAGCTTTTATTGTTTTTAAGGTCACTCAGAATAGCAATTCCGTTTTCGAGTTTTGCAAAATCCTGTCCCATTTTTTGCCAATGTTCCAATTGCTTTTTTTCGATTTCTTGGTTTTCAGAGAAATCTTGTAGTAAAAGATGGTTTTGGAGGTTGGATTGAATGGGTTTCATTAGAATTTATTTAATATTCCTAGCTTTTTGAAGTGTTTCTTCAATATTTTGTGTCAATATTTTAGGAACAAAATTTTCTCTTGGAGTGCCATCAATATGATATAATCTTTCAGTTGGAAATTGAAAACCTATTTTGGTTTCAGTCATTTGAAAGTTGGAGATAGCACCCAGCAAACCAGCCATTTTGGTTCCAATAGTTTCGGCTTTTTTCATTCCGTCAAAACCAATTGCTATTCCTTCTCCCATACTTCCGGTCCAATGTCCAACCAAAATATAAACTTTCCCATTATAGATTGTTTTGCGTGGAGTCACATATTCTTCCCAATGTCTTTTCGTTTCGAACTCTTTTTCATCAAACTCGTGAATCTGAAAAGGCAAAAGCTGATTGGTAAACCGTCCCATTATTGCTCTTGCAACAGTAGAATTACCACCACCAGAAGTTTCGGTCAAGTCAATAATCAGATTTTTGAACTGGAAAAAGCTATCCAATGTTTTATCAAATTCTGCAATGAGATTGTTATTTCCCAAAGAATTATTGATTTTGATATAGGCAGTAGTATCATTCAGAATCTTACTGAAAAGCAGTTCATTACTGTTTCCATAGGTGATGGGAAAAAAAGTTTTCGATTTTCCGTTCTCGACAACTGTAATTTCTCTTTTAATGTCGTGAGTTCCAGCAAACAGCATATCGATAGCGTATTGATACATTTTTGAATTATATTGATTAGTAAACTTAGGTAAGAACTTTTTTAGTTGCTCATCGATAGATTTTCCATTGAAAGCAGCGACTTCCATACCAATTTTTAAGCCTGCTAAATCAGCTCCAAATCCTTTTCTTAAATCTTTAATAATATATTTATTTCCAACTGTTTCGATATATAAATCTGAACCAGACGGAACTAATCTGTTGGAAGTTGACAGATTGATATTTAAGGATGAATGTCCATTGTACAATTCATTCAAAACATTTTCAAGGAATGAAATAAATTCGCTGTCATTAGAAATCTTGGCAGATTGAGGCTCATAGATTTCCTTGACTTTTTTCCAATCAATATTTTGCTGTTCCAGATAAGCATGATTATCATTGATATCAGACCAAAATTCATTAAAATCTTTTTGATATTTGGTTTGCGCAAAAGCCCAGTTGCTTATAAGAAATAATGTAAGTGTGAAAATGAAATTGAAAATTCTGTTGAATAAGTTCATTAGTTATTTTATTTGAAGGCAAAAATGGTTATTAATCAGTATTGCTAAAAAATAACAAAGCCTTTATTTTTGCTTAGTTATTAATGTAAAAATACAATGAATAATCTGAACGAAAAAGAGAAAATGCTCTCCGGTAAGCTTTATGATGCAGGCGATGCGACTTTGGTGGAAGAAAGGGAAAGAAGTAAGGATTTGTGCTTCCGTTATAATCAGATTCAGCCTTCCAAAATGAAAGAGCGAAAAGGCATCATCAAAACACTCCTGGGGAAAACCGGTAAAATGTTCCTGATAGAGCAGCCCTTCTATTGTGATTACGGCTACAATATAGAGATAGGTGAAAACTTCTATACCAATGTTAACGTGGTGATTTTGGATTGTGCTAAGGTGACTTTCGGCGACAATGTTTTCATTGCACCAAACTGTGGATTTTACACGGTCAATCATCCGCTCGATGTGGAAAACAGAAACAAAGCTCTGGAATATGCGCTGCCTATTATCGTTGGTAACAATGTCTGGATTGGTGCGGGCTGCAGTATTCTTCCTGGTGTTACGATTGGTGACAATACTGTTATTGGTGCAGGAAGTGTAGTTGTGAAGGATATTCCTGCCAATGTTTTGGCGGTCGGTAATCCCTGCAAAGTCATCAGAGAAATATAAATCAACCACAAAAGGCACAGAAGTTTAGTTCAGAAAAACTTAAAGCTTATGTTATTTCTTATAATCCAAAAACTAACAACCTGCTGAATTCTTCTTTTGTGTCTTTTGTGGTTCAAAATAACATTTTTTAGAACAAAATAATAATTGCATCTTTATTGATGTCTATAATATCCCAAACATCCAAAGCTCAATCTTTAGAAAAAATGACCTGGTTCAATGAGCCTTCTCAATGGGAAATCAAAGACAAAAAACTCACAATGACAGTCACACCGCAAAGCGATTATTGGAGAATTTCGCATTATGGTTTTACGGTGGATGATGCGCCTTTTTATTATTCAACTTACGGTGGAGAATTCGAAACGAAAGTTAAAATCACCGGAGATTACAAAGCCCGATTTGACCAAATGGGACTGATGCTCAGAATTGATGAACAAAATTACATCAAAGCCGGTGTGGAATTCGTGGACGGCAAGTTCAATCTTAGTACAGTTGTAACGCACAAAACCAGTGATTGGAGTGTGATTGTTCTGGAAAAAACGCCGCCGTTTGTCTGGATAAAAGCCGTAAGGAGATTGGATGCTGTTGAGATTTTCTACTCATTTGATGATAAAGACTATGTAATGATGCGAAATGCTTACCTGCAGGACAATACACCGGTTCAGGTTGGTTTTATGGCGGCAAGCCCTGATGGAAATGGTTTCAAAGCGACTTTCGAAAACTTCTCTGTAAAACATTTACCAGACCAGCGGCGACTGGAATGGCTGAAGAAGAATCAATAAAACTAAAATGCTCGAAATCTGGAGCATTTTTTTATACCAATCTTCTCACTTTAATCAAATAATCCAGATACTTTTCCCCGTGTTGTCTATAGAGAAATTCCTCTTCCAGTCTAATCTGAACCTGAATCAAAACATAACCAAGAATCAAAAACAACAAACTAATTGCATTCGGAGTAACAAAGAAAAGGCCGACCAAACTTGCAATCATTCCCAGGAATACAGGATTTCTGGAAACGGAGAACAATCCGGAAGTTACCAGCTCAGTTTTCATATCATTATCAATCCCGATTCTCCAAGAATTCTTCATTTGATTCTGAGCAACAATCGTCCAAATCAAAGCCAATAACATTAATATCAATCCAACAAATTTCGGTAACTCGACATCAAGATAATCAATAGGAAGAAAAGAACTTTCTGACAAAAACGGAAATAGTACAACATAAATGAAAATCCCGGCCAGACAAAGCTTG
This sequence comes from Chryseobacterium sp., assembly GCA_003248755.1. Lineage (GTDB taxonomy): Bacteria > Bacteroidota > Bacteroidia > Flavobacteriales > Weeksellaceae > Epilithonimonas. The sequence goes on from QFQW01000017.1 coordinate 15,548, forward strand.
AAATAATTGCCGACCAGCGCATAAGCACTTTCATCCTGAGGCAGAACCAAAGGGCTTTTCCTGATTTTTCTGGCAACAATAATCGTTTTCGCAACAAAAGAAATCCCGAAAAACAAAATAAAATAAACGGATAAAAAGATTTTGATAAATATTTCCATAGCTGATTTTTCTGCAAAATTAAAGCTGTGGAAAGCGCAATACTATTGCAAAGTATCGGTAAGGCAGTTTTCGCAAATCCCTTTCGCAAAAAACCGAACTTCATCTATTCGGAAACCAAGATTAGGCTGTTCAGCAAACGTTACACTCTCTTTGCAGGTCGTATGCTTGCAGATTTTGCAATAGAAATGCAGATGTCTGTCGCTATGCGTATTTTCATTGCAGTCGTCCTCGCAAAGACGATATTTTGTCGTGTTATTTTCCTGGATGCTATGAACAATTCCTTTCTCATCAAACGTTTTCAATGTCCTGTAAATCGTTATTCTATCGGCATTTTCAAACTGATTTTCAATTTCCGACAAAGACAAAGCTACATCCTGAGAGTCCAGAAAATCATACACCAAAATCCGCATACTCGTCGGTTTGGTATTCTTGTTCATTAGTTTACTTTCAATCTCATTTCTCATCAGAAAGCCATCTTATACAAGTCTGCAGGGTACTTCCAAATCCTCAGTCAAATAATAACTGCAACATAATCTGTGGTAGCCGTCTGCAATAATCAGTTGTTCCTGACCTCTTACTAAAAGAATGGGTGAAAGTTTTTTTTTATTCTTTATTTTTTTGAAATTCTCTTTAACATGGATATTGTCTTTAGGAAGAAGAGGAAGTCTGCTGGCCCGGAAAATATCTTTTGATTTTTTATGAATTGTTTTTGTCTGTTTCAATTTTTCAGCAAAATTATTGGCCGTTTCAGTCTCAAAAAGTAGTTCCAAGTAATCAAAAGCTGCGGGGAAATCATGTGCTTCCGGTTCTTTCAGCCAAATATCATCTCGATTGATTTTTTCCTTAGAATTCATAAAATAAAAATTTTAAAATTGATAAGCATTGATTTTATCATCATTCATCAGTTGTTTGACTAGAGCTTTATGATGATTACTTTTCCCTGTCAGCCTCCAGGTTGTTGCAAGGCTGCCTGATGTATATTGTTGCTTTATCACGCTATATTTTAGGTGATTTTTTCTGAACATCGTTTCACAATATTCAAAATCATCGTGAGAAACGGTTATAATGCGATATTCACGGATTTTGTGATAGTTGTCAATATAATCTTGAAGATACGTTAATAAGCTGAGAATTAATAACACCAAAACGGTTCCTAAAAGAGCAAGAACAATATGTCCTGAACCAATAGCCATTCCTAGAGAAGCAGTCGCCCAAATAGTTGTTGCAGTTGTAATGCCTCCAATTTTATTATCATCTTTAAAAATAACACCAGCACCAAGAAAACCAATTCCTGTGATGATATTGGCAGCAAGTCTGTCCGGGTTTTCAATCCCAATCTTAACAGAAAGAATTGTAAACAAACAAGAGCCAAAACTCACTAGAATAAAGGTTCTTAAACCGGCAGATTTATTACGGTATTCTCTTTCAGCACCAATTAATAGACCAACAAAAACGGAAATAATGATTAATAAAAGGTCATTTTTTAAGGCGAACATTTCTAATAATTCCATAAGAAACATTTATATATTAAAGTTATGAAATATTAAAATACAAGTAATATTAATTATCCAATCAAATCCAAAAACTGTTGCTCATCCAGAATCGTAATTGTTCCGATATCTTGGGCTTTTTTTAGTTTGCTGCCGGCTTTTTCTCCAACCACCAGATAATTGAGGTTTTTTGAAACGGCAGAGATGTTTTTTCCATTGTGTTTTTCCACCATTTCTTCCGCTTGTTCCCTTGTGAAAAGCGATAGCTTACCTGTGAATAGAAAAGTTTTTCCTTCCAAAACATTGGACAAAACTTCATTGGTATTTTCACCTTTTTCCAATTGAACACCGTAAGATTTCAAACGTTCAATCATCAGGATATTTTCAGAATTCTGGAAAAAGTCAGTGATGCTGACTGCGATTTTCATTCCGATATCTTCAACCTGGCAAAGTTCTTCCAAAGTCGCATTTTTCAATTCATCAATCGTAGAAAAATTCTTGACCAATTTCTTCGCCACCGTTTCCCCAACATGCTTAATTCCGATTCCGAATAATACTTTTTCAAATGGAACTTCTTTCGATTTTTCAATCCCGTCCAGAATATTTTGAGCAGATTTTTCAGCCATTCTTTCAAGTGGAAGAAGCTGCTCTTTTGTCAATGTGTAAAAATCAGCAGGATTTTCAACCAATTTTTCGCGATAAAGCTGCTCAATTGTTTCTCCGCCAAGATTCTCGATATTCAAAGCTTTTCTGGAAACATAATGAATCATTCTTCCCACCACTTGTGGCGGACAATGCAGCTCATTCGGACAAAAATGAATCGCCTGGTCTTCAATTTTTACCAGTTCAGTTCCACATTCCGGACAGTTTTTGATGTATTCGATTGGGGTTTGTAAAAGCGTTCGTTTTTCAGTATTCACACCAACAATCTTTGGGATAATTTCGCCGCCTTTTTCGACGTACACAAAATCGTGCTCGTGCAAATCCAGTTTTTTGATAATATCTTCGTTGTGAAGAGACGCGCGTTTTACCGTTGTTCCTGCTAATAAAACAGGTTTCAGATTGGCAACAGGCGTTATTGCGCCGGTTCTTCCGACTTGATAAGAAACACTTTGCAATTCGGTTTCCACTTTTTCCGCCTTGAATTTATAAGCCATTGCCCAACGTGGCGATTTGGCTGTATAACCCAATTGTCTTTGTTGTTTTAATGAATTAACTTTCAAAACAATGCCGTCAATTTCAAAAGGTAATTGGTGTCTTTCCGTATCCCAAAATGTGATGAAATCTTTTACTTCATTCAATGTTTTACACAATTTCGCCTGGTCTTCCGAAACCCGGAAACCCCAGTTTTTGGCTTTTGCCAGGATGTCCCAATGGGTATCTGCCGGAAATTCATCCGAAATATATTGATACAAAACCGCCGACAATCCACGTTTTCTAACCTCTCCGGAATCCTGCATTTTCAGACTTCCACTAGCGGTATTTCTCGGATTCATAAACAAATCCAAACCTTCCTCTTCACGAGCTTTATTGATTTTATCAAAGTTTTTTCTGGTAAGATAAATTTCGCCGCGGATAAAAAATCTGTTAGGAAAATCACCTTTCAAGGTCAGAGGAACATCAGAAATCGTTCTTACATTATTAGTGATTTCATCACCCTGAAAACCGTCTCCACGTGTTACGGCCTGCGACAATTTTCCGTTTTCGTAAAGAATGGAAATCGAAGCACCGTCATATTTCAATTCGGCTACAAATTCTACAGGCTCATCAATGGTTTTGATGATTCGTTTTTCCCAGTCTTCTAGGTCGTCAAAATCATAGGAATTGTCTAGAGAATACATTCTGTACTGATGCTGGACGGTCGGGAAATTCTTTGTGATTCCGCCTCCGACACGCAAAGTAGGGGAATTAGCATCAAAAAATTCAGGATGCGCCGTTTCCAGTTCCTGAAGTTCTTTCAGCTTGACATCGAATTCGAAATCAGAAATCGAAGGTTCATCCAAAATGTAATAACTGTAATTATGCTGATGAAGTTCTTCTCTCAGGGATTCTATCTTTTGCTGAATGTTTTCGGACATTGGGAAAATTTATTTAAAGCAAAAATAACCAAAACATCAAAGTTTACAACCAAGAAAATTATAAATTTAGACACTTCGAGAATCTAATTGATTATCTTTCGAGAGCTTCAGGATGACAACTGTTGGAAGCCTGTAGTGAGCTTGACGAACTATCGAAATGTCTAAACGCTGTAAGGCTGAGGTTCTCGAAGCGTTAATAATAATTGACTAAATTAGTCATCCTAAAAATTGAAAAATGAAGAACGTATTTTGCATTTTATCCCTAGCCACTACTATGTTTATCAACGCTCAAACTCAAATCATCGCCCATCGAGGTTTCTGGAATACACAACCAAAAACTTCGGAAAATTCGATTCAGTCCTTAAAAAATGCTCAGAAATTGAAAATTTACGGTTCCGAATTTGATATTCATATGACCAAAGACGGTAAACTGGTGATTAATCACGATGAACACCACGGAACAATGGAAATCTCGGAGACTGATTTTTCTGATTTAAGAAAGCTGAAATTATCCAACGGAGAAAAACTACCAACCTTGAAAGATTATCTGAAACAAGGCAAAAAAGATGCTTCCGTCAAATTAATCATCGAAATCAAACCAGCCAAATCCAAAGAACGTGAAAACGAAATCGTTACAAAAGTTCTGAAAACCGTAAAAGACCTCGGACTTGACAGCCAAAGTGATTATATCTCATTCAGTCTTAATATTTGTAAAGAAATCAAGAAACAAAATCCATTTACAAAAGTCCAGTATCTGGAAGGGAATCTTTCGCCACAGCAAATCAAAGCCGAAGGTTTGGACGGATTGGATTATCATTACAGCGTTTTTGAGAAAAATCCGACCTGGATTTCGGAAGCCAATTCGCTGGGATTGATTACCAATTCCTGGACTGTGAATGATATCAAAATTTACGAAGAACTCAAAAATCAAGGTATCCAATTCATCACAACCAATATTCCTGACCAATTGAAAGGTAAATAGTTTGTCGCATAGTCAGGTTAAATTTTATTAAATATATAATTTAATGTAATTGTTATCTGAGAATTTTTGAACACAAAGCTCACGAAGAATATATAATATTTTGGATATTTTTAGTTCACAAAGGCGCTTACGCTTATATAAGTCTTGCTTTTCTTTTTTAAGTTTTACGGCTTTGTGAACTTAACAAACAACAATGTATAAAAAAACTTTGTGTGCTTTGTGTTCAAAAAAGAAATATGTTATAAAGATAATTGAATTCCTCAATGATAAACTTGTATTAAATCATAAGACTTTATTCGGATTTTAAGCGTCTGTTTGGTAAATTTGCACCTTCAAATTTTATAAATCAGATTATGAATCTTAAAGGTAAAAACGCCATTATCACAGGCGGAGGAAGAGGACTTGGAAAAGCTGTAGCTCAGATTCTTGCCAACGAAGGTGTGAATGTTGGTATCACGGGAAGAAACGAAAATTATCTCAAAATAGCAGTTAACGAACTGAAACAAACTGGTGTGAAAGTAGCTTACGCAATTTTCAGTGTTGATAACGAATTAGAAGTAAAAGCAGGAATCGAAACTCTGGCAAACGAATTAGGCGGAATCGATATTCTGGTCAACAATGCAGGCATCGGTGACTTCGGAAGCATCGAGGAAATGCCGTCTGAAACCTGGGAACAAGTGATTAAAACCAATCTTTTCGGCGTTTATTACACAGCCAAAGCTGTTTATCCGTTTTTGAAGGAAAAAGGACAAGGTGACATCGTGAATGTTGCTTCTACTGCTGGTCTCAAAGGCGGACCGAATATGTCGGCTTATGCGGCTTCCAAAGCAGCTGTCGTTTCCCTTTCGCAGTCGATGATGGCAGAATGGAGAAAGCAGAATATCCGTGTAATTACGCTGACACCGAGCACAATTGCTTCCGATATGAGCATCAACGGTGGTTTGACAGACGGTAATCCGGACAAGGTTCTTCAGCCGGAGGACTTTGCAGAGTGGGTGAGAGATATCCTGAAAATGAACCGCAGAGCAATGATTGCTAATGCGTCTATTTTCTCGACTAATCCTTAGAACAATTATTGGGGCAGCTTAATCCGCCTGTAGTTTATCCTGAACTTCGAAGGGCACCCGCTCTTTTCACTACACTACGTTGCGTAAAAAGGAGCTCCGCTCAAATCGGGCTGCATGCAATTCTATGGTAAAATATAACGTCTCAATATTGAGGCGTTTTTTTATTCCGTGACATAATCCCTATCTTTATCGGAATCAAATAAAAGATATGAAGAGAAACACGTTTTTAACAATGTCTGCAGTTTTCTTTGCAGCCCAAATCACTCTAGTCACTGCTCAAACCAAATCCGAAGAAAAACTCAATCCAATCGTTCAAAGTTTCGTGAATGAAGTCAATAACAATTCCCAATTGGAAGATATGGCTTACGAGCTTCTAGACGGCATCGGACCGCGTCTTGTCGGGACACCAGAGATGTTAGCCGCTAACAATTACACAGCCGATAAATTGAAATCTTGGGGAATCGAAGCTAATCTTCAGCAATTCGGAACTTGGAAAGGCTGGCAGCGCGGAACAACACACGTAGATTTGGTTTATCCAAGAACCAAAACCTTATCTGCAACCCAATTGGCGTGGAGTCCGACAACTAAAAAAGCGGTAGAAGCAGAAGTGGTGATTCTTCCAAAAGTATCTTCTAAAACCGAATTTGATAAATGGCTGCCGTCGGTGAAAGGTAAAATCGTTTTGATGGCACAATATCAGAAAATCGGACGTTCAGACGAACAAATTAAAGAATTTGCCACTCCTGAAATATATGAAAAACTGAAGGCCGAAAAAGACCAAGCCAAAAAAGATTTCGCAGATTATATCAAGAACATAGGGTATGATAATACAACCTTGCCAGAAACTTTAGAGAAAGCCGGAGCAGCAGGAATCGCCATTTCCAACTGGACAGGAATCCAAAGCACCAATCGTATTTTCGGCGCTAAAACGAAAACAATTCCAATGTTCGACATTGATTTGGAAGATTATGGAATGTTATATAGAATGGCGGAAAAAGGTGCAAAGCCGAGAATCAAAGTGGATACACAATCCAAAGTTTTGCCGGAAGCTAAATCTTTCAACACCATCGGAATGATAAAAGGTTCAGAAAAGCCTAACGAATACGTGATTCTTTCAGCACACCTCGATTCCTGGGACGGTGCACAAGGTGCGACTGATAACGGAACAGGAACTTTGACAATGCTGGAAACCATGAGAATCCTTAAAAAATATTATCCTAATCCAAAAAGAACCATTGTAGTTGGACTTTGGGGAAGTGAAGAGCAAGGTCTGAACGGTTCAAGAGGTTTTGTAGCTGACAATCCTGAAATTATCAAAGGTGTGCAGGCGGTTTTCAATCAGGATAACGGAACAGGTAGAGTGGTTGACATCAGCGGGCAGGGTTTCAAGGATTCTTATGCTTACATCGGAAGATGGCTGGATGCTGCACCTAAAAAAGTAAAAGACCAGATTAAAACTAACTTCCCCGGAATGCCCGGAGGTGGTGGTTCTGACCATGCATCGTTTGTGGCAGCAGGAGTTCCGGGATTTTCTCTGAGTTCGCTTAATTGGGGTTATTTCGGTTATACTTGGCACACAACCAAAGATACTTATGACAAAATCATTTTTGATGAATTGAAAAATAATGTGATTCTGACTGCAACTTTAGCTTATAAGGCTTCGGAAGACCCTGAATTTGTAAGCCGGGAAAAACGTGTGATGCCAACAGATGATAAAGGAGCTGTAGTAAAATGGCCGGAAGCAAAGGAACCGAAGAGAAGCAGTAAAGACTATTAATCAGGTATGAAATATTAAGTTTTGAAATTATTGTTAGAACTTGACTTAAAAGTAAGAAAGCGACAAACTATTGTCGCTTTCTATTTTTACAATATCATTGTTAATTGAATCCTTTTTCTTGCTTCATCTACTTCGGTTACTTTCACCTGGACATGTTGATGAAGTTTTACCACTTCATTTACATCAGAGACGAAACCATCCTTCAGCTGGGAGATATGAACCAGACCGCTTTCCTTGATTCCGAGATCCACAAAACATCCGAAAGCTGTAATGTTATTGACAATTCCCGGAAGAATCATTCCGGGGCTTACATCTTTGATCGATTTCACATTCGGGTCAAATTCGAAAACTTTAGCAACTTTTCTTGGGTCTAGTCCTGGTTTTTCTAGTTCCTTCAAAATATCCTTAATTCCGAGGATTCCGATATCATTGGTTACATATTTTTCTGGATTGATGAGAGCGATCTTCTCTTTATTGGAAATCAGATTCTCTGTTTTCAATCCCAGATCTTTTGCCATTTTTTCTACCAGCTTGTAAGCTTCCGGATGTACGGCAGAATTGTCCAAAGGATTTTTAGCATTTTTGATTCTCACAAAAGCTGCTGCCTGTTGGTAAGCTTTCTCGCCCAATCTTGGTACTTTCTTCAAATCCTTTCTTTCAGAGAATGCCCCATTTTCTGTACGGTAAGCGACAATGTTCTCAGCCATCTTTTCCCCAATTCCGGAGACGTAGCTTAAAAGTGATTTACTGGCTGTATTCAAGTTAATGCCTACTGAGTTTACAGAACGGATGACTGTGTTGTCCAGCTCTTCTTTCAGCTTGCTTTGGTCTACATCGTGCTGGTATTGTCCTACACCAATTGATTTGGCATCTATCTTTACAAGTTCGGCTAACGGGTCTGCCAATCTGCGTCCGATAGAGACAGCACCACGAACTGTGACATCATAACTTGGGAATTCTTCTCTGGCAATCTTACTTGCGGAATAGACCGACGCACCCGCTTCTGACACCACAAAAACCTGAATCGGTTTGTCGAAGGCAATTTTCTTGATAAAGAATTCAGTTTCTCGGCTGGCGGTTCCATTTCCGATAGAGATGGCTTCTATGTTGTAGGCATTCACCATGGAGCGGATTTTCTTCATCGCCATTCCGCTTTCATTCTGTGGCGCATGTGGATAAATGTTTTCATTGTGGAGAAGGTCGCCTTTTTCATCCAGACAAACCACTTTACATCCGGTTCGGTAACCAGGGTCTATGGCTAATATTCTTTTCTCTCCAAGAGGTGAGGTCAGAAGCAACTGTTGCAGATTCTCGGAGAAAACCTCAATGGCTTTCAGGTCTGCTTTTTCCTTGGCTTCTTGTAATGCTTCGTTGGAAAGTGCAGGTTCTAATAATCGTTTGTAAGAATCTGTAATAGCCAATTCTATCTGTTTGGCAGATGAGTTATTACTTTTAATAATAGCTTTGTCAATTAGGTCGAGTGCTTCATCTTTATCAATATCCACAGATACTTTTACAAAACCTTCGTTCTCTGCTCGCAGCATTGCTAATAATCTGTGGCTTGGAATCCTATTCAGAGCTTCCTGCCATTCAAAATACTGACTGAATTTCTGTGCTGCTTCTTCCTCTTTCTTAGCTTTCACTACCTTAGAAGAGACGATGGCTTTTCTTTGAAAAAGTCTTCTGAGGTTTTTTCGGACATAGAGGTTTTCATTCACCCATTCTGCGATGATGTCCCTTGCACCTTGGAGAGCCTCGTCTTCATCAGCAACATCTTTATTAATATATTTGGAAGCGATGAGATCAATATCATCATTTCTCTGGCTCATAATGATTTTGGCCAAGGGTTCCAGTCCTTTTTCCCTTGCAGTGTCAGCTTTGGTTTTCTTACGTTTTTTATAAGGAAGGTAGAAGTCTTCCAATTCCTGCAGATCAAAGCTTTGTTCGATTTTCTGCTTCAGTTCAGAAGTCAAAGCATTTTGCTCCTCTATCGATCTCAGTATGCTGTCTTTTCTTTTGATAATGTCTTCAAACTGTTTATGGAGCTTAGCAACATTTTCGATGGCTACCTCATCCAGATTGCCGGTTTTATCTTTTCTATACCGGGCAATGAAAGGGATTGTACAGTCTTCTGAGAGGAGTTGCAAAGTCGCTTCGATACTTTTAATGGAGATATTGAGTTGTTGTTTTATAAATTCTGAAGACGTCATTTCGGTATTTTGAACAGCGAAAATAGTGTTTTTGAACCGAAAATACGGACCAAGATTACTTTCGCTTAGACGTTTTTTCTCTTAGAAGGAAGATAAACAGTACAATAAACAAAATAATAGGTCCAATCAGTTCCAAACCAAATGAACCAAAAATCATCAGTGTCAACATAACAGAAATATTTCTATCAAAGCTATTGGGATTCTGTGGTTTGAAATAGAGTAGAAATACTTATTTTTAAGATGTTGAATAACTTACCGCAAAGATTGTTTTTATCTACCATCAGATACACTTTTTCCTGTGGGAAATTCTCGGGTTGTGTTATATCTCAAAGATACTCAAAAATGAAATTTCAATTAGGGACTGTTTTAGCAGAATCTAGCTACAAATGATTATGAAAACTAAGTTAAGCTAAAATAATCTTAAAACATCATTTTTCTAATTTTAGAATTACCGGAAAATGGTCACTATATCCACCCATATATCTTGAACCGGAATATGTGCGATAAGGATATTTGTTGTTCTTGTTGTCTTTGTTTCTAAGCCGGGGAGAGTTGTAGATTTCAGCTTCGATTTTATTTAAATCCAATTGTTCGATTAGCGATTGCTCTGTGCAAATGATTTGGTCAAAACAAACGCCTTTCTTTCCGTGGTAAGTTGAGAATTGATTGATTTCAAATAGTGCTTCAAAAGGATTGTCAAGGATTTTCTCTCCGTTTTTATTGTGTAGTAGTTCTTTCAATGTTTCATTATCAGGATTTTCATTGAAGTCACCCATTATAATCACATTTTCATTTTTATCGAATAATTCCTGAAGTATTTCTTTCAACTTCTCGAAAATATAATCTCGTTGTTCTTTTTTTGCATCTTGATTCCTCTTAGAAGGAAGATGAACAACTAAAATATTAAGCTTTTTCCCTTGATACAAAAACTCTGTGTGTAAAATATCTCTCGTATCAAATTCTTTCTCTTCATCCAATTGAAACTTCAAAGTCTGATATCTTTCTAAGGTCAATTTCCTTTTATCAAAAAGCAAAGCCACACTTAGATTTCGGGAGTCGTCAGATGGTTCATAGATGATTTCGTAATCACAAATTGGGAATCACTTTTAATCAAATCTTCCAAAACAGACCTCGCGCCAATCTCAGCCAAACCAATGATAGAAGGTAATTTCCCAAAATCTTCCTCAACAAAACGAAAGGCATTAGTAATCTTTCTAATTTTCAGATGGTATTTGTAATCATCCCAATTATGAAAACCTAACGATTCTTGTTTGGGCGGATAAAAATTCTCGACATTATAGAAAAGAAATAATTCTTGGTTTGTCATTTTACCACTTCTTTCTTCGGGTGTAGATAAAAGTGCAAACCACAATCAGGAGCATCAGTCCCAAAGTATAAAAATAACCGTGTTTATGATGCAGTTCCGGCATATTATCGAAGTTCATTCCATATATTCCGGCAATGAAAGTAATCGGTAAAAAGTAAACCGAATAGATGGCCAAAAGCTTCATCACCTGATTCGCCTTTTGGTCGGACAAAGCCAAAAACATAGAAATAAGGTTCACAGTTTGGGCATTCACGTGGTCAAAGTCGGCAATTACATCTTTCTGTTTATCAAGTAAATCCATTACTTCCACTTCTTCAAGCTCAAGATTTTTGAACTTCGAAATCCATTCGCCTGAGATATTCAGAATTCTGGTGTTTAGTCCCGATTTTCTTTTCAGTTTGTAAAGTCTTCGGATTTGGTTGCTTTGATTTGTATTTTTCAGAAAGATTTCGTTTTCCATTGCGTCCATTACTTCCAACAGCGTCTGACTCTCATCATCAAAGGTTTTTATTACCTTCAAGGCCAGCCGAAGAGCCAGCCTGTCACGCGAAATATCCTCAGGATTATCTTTCTTCAGTTCTTCAAAAACTTCATTAATGCTTTTACTTTTCACCCTGTGAGTCGTGATGATCAACTTCGGTAACAGAAAAATTCCCAATTTACTGCTGATATCACTGATGCTGTTCAGATTTCGCCTTTCTAGGTCTGTAGATTCCCTGGTCAGGAAAAACTTCACGTTGTCTACTTCCTCGTACTTTGGAAGGTGGTTTGGGTCTATCGTGTCCTCCAGCAAAAGATAATTGATATGATAACGCTCGTGCAAAAACCGGAGGTCTTCTTCCGTCGGTGCAGTCACATCAATCCATTCCCAGTTGGCGGTTTTATATTTCTGTTCTATCGGCATATAACAAAACTAAATAAAATCTCAGTAATAATGATAATTTTTATTGGGGCAACTTAATCCGCCTTCCACTCCCGCTTTTTTCTTTTTTCAATAAAAAAAGAAAAAGAGCTCCGTTCAAGTCGGGTTGCGAGCGATTCTATGTTTAGAGGGTTTGTGAGAGATAGAAAAAATCTGTCAATCTGAAACTTATGTATTAAATAAAATATCTATTTTTGCGGATATTTTTATCAAATTCTAAAAATGTTTAAAAGCGTAATAACCGGAGTAGGACACTATGTTCCGGAAAATATAGTAACAAATGATGACCTTTCTAAGTTGATGACTACCAACGATGAATGGATTACGGAAAGAACAGGAATCAAAGAAAGAAGACATCGCAAAAACCGAGTGGATTCTGAAGAAACAACTTCTTTTTACGGTTTCAAAGCTTCAGAAATCGCCCTTAAAAATGCGAATCTCACAGCAAAAGATATTGATTATATTGTTTTCGCAACTTTATCACCGGATTATTTCTTCCCAGGCTCCGGTGTTCTTTTACAAGAGATGTTGGGTTGTGACACGATTGGCGCATTAGATGTAAGAAATCAATGTTCCGGTTTTGTCTATGCAATGAGTGTTGCCGATGCTTTTATCAAATCCGGACTTTACAAAAATGTTTTGGTTGTAGGAGCGGAGATTCATTCGTTCGGATTGGATATGAGTGATAGAGGGCGTGGGGTTTCTGTCATTTTCGGTGACGGAGCAGGAGCAGTGGTTTTATCAGCAAGCGAAGGTGAAAATGCAAAAGGAATCTTATCCGTGAATATGCATTCCGAAGGAAAATATGCCGAAGAATTAGCCGTGAAATTTCCCGGAACTAAATTAGGCTGGAGTGATGTTTTGCTGAATAACCCAGATTCTTTGACAGCAGAAGATATTTATCCTGTGATGAATGGAAACTTTGTTTTTAAACACGCTGTAACAAGATTTCCGGAGACAATTTTAGAAGCTTTAGAAAAAGCTGGGAAAAAGATTGAAGATTTAGACTTATTGATTCCTCACCAGGCGAATATCAGAATTGCGCAATATGTTCAGCAATTATTGCATCTGCCGGATGAAAAAGTCTTCGTAAATATTCAAAAATACGGAAATACAACTGCCGCTTCTATTCCGATTGCTTTGAGTGAAGCGATTCAGGAAGGCAGAATGAAACGTGGCGATTTGGTTTGTCTTTCAGCTTTCGGAAGTGGTTTTACATGGGGAAGTGTTCTATTTGAATATTAATAAAGACAAAAGAATCAGTAAAAAGAACAAAAACTTAAAAAAAGAGCTATTCAGAATGTGAATAGTTCTTTTTTTTTACTGATTGATTTTCTGAACGACTTTATCGGATAAAGATTTCAATTGTTCCATTTCATCGAGATTGAGATTCATTGCTTTTGCTAATTCAATCGGGATGCAGGTGGCTTTTTCTTTAAGTTTAGCACCTTTTTTTGTCAAATGGATTTTAACAACTCGCTCATCTTCTTTGCTTCGTTTTCGTTCCAAATAGCCTTTAGATTCTAACCTTTTTAATAAAGGTGTCAAAGTTCCATTATCGAGTTGTAAAATCTCTCCAACTTGGTTTACGGTCAAATCGTCTTTTTCCCAAAGAGCCATCATTGCAATATATTGTGGGTAGGTCAACCCAATATTTTTCAGAATAGGACGATAGCACTGCATTATTTCGCGATGTAAAACATAAACAGAAAAACAAAGTTGCTTGTCTAGCTTTAATAAATCCTCCATGTTAAGTTTTGATTGAGTTCCACATTTAAAGATAGCGAATTAAGCTTTTCTTAATTGTTGCTCACAGTCAATTTTACTTCGATGTTTCCTCTTGTTGCATTAGAATAAGGACAGATTTGATGTGCTTTTTCAATCAATTCCTGAGCTTGTTCCAAAGAAACACCGGGGATGTTAGCGTGTAATTCAGCTTCCAAACCAAATCCTCCATTTTCGATTTGCCCGATTCCAACTTTTGCAGTTACAGTTGTTTCGCCAGTTTCAATTTTGTTTTGTTTGATGACTAAATTCAAAGCGCTGTCAAAACAAGCTGAATAACCTGCTGCAAAAAGCATTTCCGGATTGGCATAATCGTCATTTGCTCCACCTAAACCTTTTGGCATTCTTACTTCTAAATCCAAAATTCCGTTATCACTTTTTACGTTTCCGTTTCTTCCTCCTTTGGCTGTAGCGCCGATGCTGTACAATGTTTTCATTTTTTATGATTTAAATTAATTTGATGATGCAAATGTATTGTGTAAAATTATATTGTGCAAAATATAAAATGAAACTTTTATCAAAATCTATTATTGATGCAGACTATAAACTGTTAAAAATTATATAAAATCATAGTAACCATTATCCTTTCCAAGGATTTTCTTATCATCAGAATTTAGCCATCTTTTAAGAACTGTAGCATAGACTTTTCGGAAATCTTCGGTGTAGATTAGATCGCCGTCTTTCAGTTTTGTAAGGTCGGGAAGAGGATTCAACAGTCCTTTTTTCTTAAGTCCGCCACTGATAAAGAACATTTGATTAGCAGTTCCATGGTCGGTTCCGTTACTTGCGTTTTGGGCAACTCTTCTACCAAATTCTGAAAAAGTCATTATCATCACATCATTGAATTTTCCATTCTCTTTCATATCTTTAACAAAAACCCTGATAGCTTGATCTATCATTTTGAATAGGTTTGATTGACTTTTGTTTTGATTATAATGAGTGTCGAAACTTCCAATAGAAAGATAATAAACTTGTGTATTGATATCAGATTTGACAAGTGATGCAATTGTTTTGAAGTCTTTTCCTATCTGAGTCGTGGGATAAGCTTTGTCTGTTGGTTTTGCTTTGCTTTCTTCAAAGATATATTCTGAGTTGTTGATTGTACTACCTAATGTATTGTACATGTAGCTGGCCAAATCATGATTATGACCGTCTGTGGTAATCTGTTTATAAAAATTTTCCACACTGTAATCATACAGCTTTTTGGGATCTTTGAAGGCAATCGCTTTATTATGATTCCCTTTCATTGCGAGGCTTAAAAGATCATCTACTTCTATTGCCTGTGTTGGATTCTGACAATCGTGGCAAGCTTCATCCAAATATCTTCCTAGCCATCCGGAGTTGATGAACTGATTACTGCTACTTGCAGATTGCCAGATATCCATACTTCGGAAATGAGATTTGCTAGGTTCCGGATATCCCACATTATTCATCACAGCTAATTCGCCATTGTCATACAATTCTTTAAAGAATTTCAAATCGGGATTTATTCCGGCTTCATCTGTTAGCAATAATGCATTTTCTTCTTTAATGGAAATCTTATTTCTTAGTTTATAATAGATATCATTTTTGACAGGAATGATTGTATTGAGACCATCATTTCCACCAGATAATTGCAAAATAATCAGTGTTTTACCATTTATAGCAATGGCTTCTGGTAAAGTCAAAGCTTCGAGGAAATTTGGAAAAAAGAAAGACGCTGCAGCCAGACTGCTGGTTTTGATAAAATTTTTTCTATTAATAATCATAACATCATTTTTTAACAAAGTTGATATTCTGGTGTTGACATAATGCTTATCATAAGATGTTTCTTACTCTTTTCAGAATTGAATTTTGTAATGGTATTCTGTAGCTTTTCATTAGGCTTTGGTAATAAAATACTGAATAGATCCTGATTAAGAATAGGAGCCATGCTTTCCCAATGGATTGTAATTGTGTTTTGTTTTTGGTTTACAATTACTTTGCTTTCGTCCTTTCCCATATTAACATCATCATTTGATTTTGGTTCTATATCAAGTGTTTTGTAACCTGCCATTACAGATGGGATTTTCATTCTAAGGAGTAGAGTAGAACTGTCTATCCAAGACATCCCCGAAGGCCATCCTGCAACATTAGGCGGCTGTAAAAGCTCTTGCCCGAGAACTCTTTCGAAGTTGTATATAATATCTCTATTTTGTAAATCCATGGGCATTATTCTACGGATTCCGACAATCAATTCAACTGGTGATTTTATTTTGGCGCCGATGTTTTTTTCGGAATAAAACCAATCAGCGAGAAAGATTTCATCCATTAGCATCATTATATCGTAATTGGAATTGTAGAATTTTTGACTCAGAGATTTTACTATTTTCTCATCTAAGGTTTCATTGACAAAGAATTGATAAATTTTTTTGGTAACGAATTCAGCGCATTCCGGTTTTTCAAGAATGATATTGATTATATCTGTTCCGTCAAAGTTTCCGGTTTTTCCAAGAAATACCTTCTCTCCGGAATCATGCTGTTTTATGTTATCAGCAAACTCTCCCAATTCATCGTAACTCCATCCTGTGAAAGCTCTTGCCGATTCCTTGATATCTTTTTCGGTGTAAAGATTTCCTCTTCCCAGCGTGAACAGTTCCATTAGCTCTCTCGCAAAATTCTCGTTGGGTCTGGCTTTTCTGTTTTGTTGATTATTAAGAAAGTTGAGCATTGCTGAAGACTTTGAAACTTCAAAAAGTAAATCTCGAAAATTACCCAAACCACTTTTTCTAAAGATCTCAATAATTTCTTTATTAAAAAGAGCATTCTGAATTCTTGTCGCAAAATGACCGTGCCAGAAAAGAGCCATTTTTTCCCGAAGTTGATATGGCGTATTTATCATCTGATTATGCCAAGATTTTCTTACGGAGATATTATAAACCTTGTTGAATTGATTCACCGGTTTTTTATCTGTGGCTTTTGCCATTTCCTGGTATTGTTCTGGCGTTACAGCTCGAAGGTCGGTCTGTAGAACTTGATATTCCGAAATATCTTTAATTTCTTGATATATGTTTTTCGGATTTGCATTTTTATATTTCTCAATATCATTATGATGAATACCAAAACCTGCTCTGGAAATCAAATGCTTATTTTTCAGGAAATTATTCATAAGCGATAATTTATCTGTTTGAGTGATTAATCAAGAAATTGTTAAATCAAAAATGATGAAAATATCAGTTTATTAATAAATTTTAATATTTAATTATGATTTTAAATAATTGAAAATTAGTTTGTTGATGGGTGTATTGTTAGGTTTATCAAACAAAAAACAGGTTTTGGCACGGAATTTACAAGTATGACCCTTGTAAAATTTAAAATTTAAAAATATGAAAACTTTAAAGCAGTTAATATTAGGCGCAGGAATTTTGGCAGGAGGATTAATGTCTGCACAGAGTTCTGATATGACCAATATGTTCAAAATAGGTCTTAACGGAGGTGTTTCAACAGGAGGTAACACCGCTGCTAATCTTGGTGTAGATTTATCTTATCAAAATTTGATAACACCGGGTTTTGGTTTAGGTATTGCAACAGGTTATAACCATTATTTTGGGAAAGACAGAACAATCAATGGAGTTAATGTAGAAAATAATGACTTTGGTGTGATTCCGGTTGCAGCGCTTTTCAGAGTCTATCCAAAACAAACAGGATTTTACTTTGGAGCTGATTTAGGTTACGGATTTATTGTTGGCGATGATAAAGTTGCAAAAGATATTAATGTTGACAGACCAGATGGCGGTTTTTATATCAAACCGGAAATTGGTTATCACAATCGTGACTGGAACTTTTTTGTGCAATACAATAAAACCTTTACAGGAGACAAAGGACAGATTGCTGACCAAAAATATAATGCAGGAGCAATTGGCGTAGGATTTGGCTACAACATTCCTTTGGGTAAATAATCAGAATTTTTCGGTTTTCTAAGAAAATCCAAAAATATTAATCAAACTATGACAAATTAACGCCTTCATTTTTTTTGATGGCGTTAATTTTTTTAAAAACTTATCATACATCAATTTTAATTTTGAATCATTCTAAGTAGATTTGCATCATTAAAATTATTAAAAAAATGAAAAAAGTATTATTACTAGCTGTATTGGTAAGCGGATTAGCTTTCGGACAAACTAAAAAATTAGTAAGTTCAGACGTACACTGGTGGGGTTATAAAATCGCAAAAACAGAAGCGTCTTCTCACGATGGAACTGTGAATGTAAAATCTGGAAACTTGGTTATCAAAAATGGAGCAGTTGTAGGAGGAGATTTCGTATTGGATATGACTTCTATCAATTCTACTGACCTTTCTGGAGAATACCAAGGAAAATTGAATGGTCACTTGAAAAATGGTGATTTCTTCGAAGTTGAAAAATATCCGACTGCAACTTACAAAATTACTTCTGTAAAGAAAAACTCTAACAAAGATTACAACTTTGTAGTTAACGGAAACTTGACTGTAAAAGGTAAAACTAATCCGGTTTCTTTCCCTGCAAAAATCACTTCTGCAAACGGAGTTGTGACTTTGGAATCTGATAAATTCTCTTTTGACAGACAAAAATTTGACGTAGCTTACAAATCTACAATGCAAGATGTTTTGGTAAAAGACGATGTTGATTTGAAAGTTAAAATCAGCGTAAAATAATTTTCCAAAAAAAATATATTTTCAAGGGCAGAATTTTTTCTGCTCTTTTTTTGTTGTTATATTTGAGCAAAACACAAAAGAAATTTATCAAATGAAATTATACATAATAAGCGGTCTCGGAGCAGATGAAAAAGTTTTGGAAAAACTGACTTTCAATCCGAAAATTGAGCCAGTTCATATTCCTTGGCTCATTCCGGAAAAGGAAGAAGATTTTCATCACTATGTGTGTAGAATGGCTGTGACAATAGATACTTCAGAAGAGTTTTATCTTTTAGGGTATTCATTTGGAGGAATAATGGTTCAGGAAATTCAAAAACTGAAACCTGCAAAAAAGATTGTGATTTTGGGAAGTATCAGATGTGATGCAGAGAAATCAAAACTTATCAAAGCCGGAGGAAGAACCAATGCTGTCAGATACATTCCGCTTAATTTTTTTGGAAATACAAGTTCCACTTTTTATAGATTTCTAAAAAAGATTTTTGATTCCAAAAATGCCAATCTTACTCAATATTTAACAATTCAAGACCCGTATTACCTAAAATGGTCTATGGAAAAAGTAGCAAAATGGAAATTTGAAAAGATTCCAAATGTTATTCAGATTTTGGCAGATAAAGACATGGTTTTTCCGATTAAAAATTCACAACCGGATTTTATCATAAAGAATGCGACACATCTTTTTCCATTGACAAAAGCAAAGCAGGTTTCTGAGATTCTCAAGACAATTTTTGTGTGAAATTTTTATTTGAGAACTTATCATGAGCTTGTCGAAGGGCTCCAAACCTAACGAAGTGATGTTCGACGAAGTCAATCTTTTTTGCAGACGATTTCAGAGAATTAAAATTTAGATTTGCGAAATTTCCAAATCAGATAAAAAATCAAAATATTAGCTGAGCGAAGCGCCTTTTTGAACCTTAAATATTTTCAATAATTTCAAAAAAACATTATGCTCTTTGCGGTCAAAAAATATAAGAATTAATGCTAATAATATAAAGTTGCGCCGATTTCAAAAATCAATTACATTTACAAACGATAATTTTTTACAATTTAATGGAGTCTATCAGTGTTTTTGATATCATAAAAATCGGAATTGGACCATCTTCTTCCCACACAATGGGACCTTGGAACGCTGCAGGAATGTTTCTGGATTTGGTCAAACGAAATCATTCTTTACAAGATGTGAAAGAAGTTTTCGTGGAATTCTTTGGTTCATTGGCAAAAACAGGAGTTGGTCACGGAACTGATATTGCAGGAATGCTTGGTCTTAGTGGAGAAAACTTCCGAACGATTGATACCAATAAAATTGATGAAAAAATTAAAAAAATAAAGTCAGAACAAAAAATCAATCTTGGTGGAGAAATCTGGTTACCATTTATTTACGGACATCATTTGATTCTCAACAAAGAACAATCGCTGGACTTCCATCCGAATGGAATGATTTTCAAAGTTATTTTCGAAAACGGAGAGGAATTAAGTCAGGATTACTATTCAGTTGGAGGAGGTTTTGTGGCTACAAAAGAAGATAATTCGATTGAGGAAAAATGTGTGAGGACATTATATCCCTGTCATCACGGAAGCGATATTCTCAAATATTGTGAAAAGCTTAACCTTAATAAAATCTCAGATTTGGTTTTCCTTAACGAAGAATCTTGGAGAACCCACGAAGAAACTCGTCAAAAAGCTCTCGAGATTTGGGATAATATAAAAGATTGTGTTTATAAGAGTATCAACAAAAAAGGAATTCTTCCAGGCGGACTGAACGTCACAAGACGTGCTTCCGAAATGAATGAAAAACTACTCGGGACTCAGATTTACAAAAATAAAAACGAATGGTTCGAAATGGTAAAGAATGAGCAAAAAACATTCAGTTCGGTTACCAAGTGGGTTTCCTGTTTTGCTCTCGCTGTCAACGAAGAAAATGCTTCTTTTGGGCGAATCATCACCGCGCCAACTAATGGTGCAAGTGGTATAATTCCTGCAGTTTTGATGTATGCACAGACTTTTACTGAATTCAATTCGGAAGAAGATATTATTAGATTTTTATTAGTTGCTGGAGAAATCGGAACTATTTTTAAGAAAAATGCAACTATTTCAGCAGCAATGGGAGGTTGTCAGGCAGAAGTAGGAGTTTCGTCTGCAATGGCAGCAGCTGGTCTTACAGAGATTTCTGGAGGAACACCTGGTCAGGTTTTGATGGCAGCAGAAATTGCAATGGAGCATCATCTAGGATTGACGTGCGATCCTATTGGTGGATTAGTCCAAATTCCTTGCATCGAAAGAAATTCTATGGGTGCAATGAAAGCCATTACAGCAGCTTCTCTTGCTTTGGACGGCGACCCGACAAAAGCCAAAGTTTCTTTGGATAGTGTCATCAAATCTATGTGGGAAACAGCATTAGATATGAATTCAAAATACAAAGAGACTTCTGAGGGTGGATTGGCTGTAGCTGTGAATGTAGCTGAATGTTAACTATGACTCATTGAAACTATGATTTTAATACAGAAAACTTTAAAATATATTTTCAATTACAGAATTTTTTGTTTGTTTAATTTTATAATGCTGATTTTGAGAATTTTGTATTCTTGTAAAATGGGATTTTCAGCATTGACTTTTGAGGATTGGGGAATTGCGAATAATCTGGTAAATCATAATATCTATGCGGAATTTCCTGAAGTTGGTGCAACAGCTTATAAAATGCCAGTAAATCCTCTTTTTCTTACTTTTTTTGTTTGGCTTTTCGGGAAAAATGCAATGATGATGGCTGTCATTGCACAGAGCTTAATTAGCTTTGTGATACCGGTATTAATAATAAAAATTTCAAGAATCTTTACGGCTGAAAACATTGGTATTTTAACTGCGTATTTTTTTATATTTTCTCCATCATATTTTATTTATGTTAATACATTAGAAAATACAATTATATTTATATTCATATTTCTTAATTTTCTGTATTGGTTTTTTACAATATGGAAATCGGGATCTGATACTAAGAATATTATAATATTCTCGATAAGTTCGGCGCTTCTTTTTCTCTGTCAGGTTGTATCTGTTCCATTTGGTTTGATTTTGATACTTTCTTTATTCATTTTTAAAAAAGTAAGGTTTAGAGGCATTTTTATAATTATAACTTTGGTAGTTGTACTGTATTCTCCATGGGTAATACGAAATTATATTGTTTTTGACCGGATTATACTAACAAAAACTCCCGTTTGGCAAAACATACATTTTGGTTTTTTTGAAGAAACACAAGTGTTTTCTGAACTACAAAAAGTGCCAATTAAGAGAGCAAATGAGATCAGAAGAATCAGAACATATACTGATGAATTCGAAATGGAAAAACTTTTTAAAAAAGAAGTACTACAATTTGAAAAAGAAGATCGTTTTATAAATGTCAAAAAAGCCTTTGCTAATCTCTTGTATCTTTGGTATGTTCCGTCAAGATATTTTTATGATAATTCGATTTCTGTCCTCATCGGGAGAAAGATTTATGTTGTTGTACTTAATCTGTTAACAATTATTTGCTTGATAAAAGTAGCAAGAAGAAAACAATGGTACTTATTTACGTTTTCAATTTTACTTTTTCTAAATTTTAGTGCTCCGTATATGATTGGGCAGGCTGCAATGACCAGATTCAAATTGGATTTTGAATGGTATCAGTTGTTTCTGGTATCTTATCTGTTAAGTTTTATTAATATTAATAGAATCAAAAAACTGCAATCAGTTGATAATTAATGAAAAATTAATTTTGTAAAAAAAGATTAAAAAAATTATCAAAAATAAAATTCGTATCTTTGCGCCAAATTAGACGATCTTTAAATGAATTTATTTACGGAATCCAATCTTAGCGCTGAAGTTCTTCAGGCGATTGGCGACCTCGGCTTCGTAGAGCCGACAGAAATCCAAAAACAGACTATTCCTTTTATCTCTACAGATACTCGCGATCTTATCGCACTTGCGGCAACAGGAACAGGCAAAACAGCAGCATTTTCGCTTCCGATTTTGGATATGATAGACGACAACAGTCGTAAAATCCAATTATTGGTGCTTTGCCCTACTAGAGAACTTTGCCTCCAGATTACCAAAGACATCAAAAATTATACGAAATACCTAAAAAACATCAAGACTACCGCAGTCTATGGTGGTAGCAGCATTATGGATCAGATCCGATCTTTGAGAGACAAACCACAGATCATTGTGGGAACTCCAGGTCGTGTGATCGATATGATCGGAAGAAAAGCACTTGACTTTTCCGAAGTACAATGGGTAGTTTTGGATGAGGCTGACGAAATGTTATCTATGGGTTTCAAAGATGATTTGGAAACAATCCTTAGTGAAACTCCTGAGACTAAACAAACTTTCTTGTTCTCTGCAACGATGAACAAAGAAGTAGAACGTATTTCTAAGAACTATTTGACCAATCCTCACAGAATTTCTGTTGGATCAATCAATGCAGTTAAGAAAAATATCAAGCACGAATACTATGTAGTTGGATACAGACAGAAAAAAGAAGCTTTGAAGCGATTAATCGATGCAAATCCGAATCAATATTCGATTATTTTCTGTAGAACCAGAATGGAAACTCAGGAAATTGCAGATTTCTTGATGCAGAACGGGTATGCGGCAGACGCTCTTCATGGTGATCTTTCTCAGGCGCAGAGAGATACGGTAATGAAGAAATTCAGACTGAAAAATATTGATATTTTGGTTGCGACAGATGTTGCTGCTAGAGGTTTGGATGTTGACTCTTTGACTCACGTAATCCATTTTTCTTTACCAGATGATCCTGAAGTTTTTGTTCACAGAAGTGGAAGAACTGGTAGGGCAGGTAAGGATGGGATTTCTATGGCATTAATAAAGCCGGAAGAAAGCAGAAAACTTAAGCAAATCAAATCTGAAACTAAAATTGAGATTGAGGAGAAAAAGATTCCAACAGGAAAAGATATCATCAAAGCTCAGGTTGGTGGTGTTTTCGAAAAATTATTGACAGAACATGAGGATATCTTCGAGTTTGATGATTCTCTGATTCCTGACCTTTCCAATTTTACAAAAGAAGAATTGGTGCATCAGTTATTACAATTTCAATTGAAAGATCTTGCAACTTACTATAAAGATAGAAACGATATCCAGCAGCAGGAGTTCAACAGAGATGACAGAGGAAGCAGCAGAAGGGAAAGAGGAAGAGAGCGTGAAAGAAACGGTGAAAAGAGAGAAAGAAGAGACCGAAACGATAGAAATGACAGAGGAGGAAAACCTAGACAAAGGAACGAGGATATGGTAAGATTCTTCTTCAATCTTGGAAAAAGAGACCAACTGAAAAAAGTTGACATGCTGGACATCATCAATAAGGCTACTTCTAAATCTAAAAAAAGAGCTGATATCGGTAATATCGAGATTTTAGACAAATTTAGTTTCTTTGAAATCGAGAAGTCTTTCAAGAACGAAGTTTTAGACGGATTGACTAGCATGAAATTTCGGGGAAAAGAAATGCGTGCCGAAGTTGCAAATTAATGATAAAACATTAATAAATATTTAAAATAAAATTTGTAAAAACCTGCTAATCAGCAGGTTTTTGCTTTTTTTAATCTTAATGAAAAATTAATATTAAAGTTTTTAGGTAAGGTTTTTTTGTTTCATATTTGCAGAAATTAAACATAAAAATGGGAATAGGTAATATTTTCAGAGCATTCCAGCCAAAAGATAAAATCTTTTTTGATCTGTTTCTTCGCGTAGCGGATAACTTAGTAGAGATGTCAAAAACGTTTCATGACGGTTTGCTGGATTTTGATATCAATGATGAAACATTGTTGAATCAAATGAGTGACTACGAACACAAATTAGATGATCTTACGCATGAGATTTTTGTACAATTGGGTGAAAACTTTATCACACCTTTTGATAGAGAAGATATCAATTATCTGGCGTCTGGTTTGGATGATATTGCAGATTATATCTATGCTTCTGCAAAATATATTTACCTTTACAAAAGCCCGGACAACAAAGTTTATTCCGAGTTTTCTCTATTGATTTACAAATCTTGTTTAGAAATCAAGAAGGCTTTGGAAAATTTGAAAGATTTCAAAAACCCAGACGAAGTAAGAGAATCTTGTATCAAAATCAATTCTTATGAGAATATTGCTGATGACGTATTGAGCCAGGCTATCGTAAAATTGTTTGAGACTAATGATGCTATCCTGATTATCAAGCAAAAATCTATTTTGGACTATCTGGAGATTGTTACAGATAAAGCAGAAGATGTTGCTAACACAATGGAAAGCATAGTTATCAAATACGCATAGAAAGCGGGATTAAAATTAAAAACGAATGGAGTTTCCAATTCTACTAATTATTATTATCGCATTAGCGCTGATATTTGATTATATCAATGGTTTTCACGATGCTGCCAATTCTATCGCAACCATTGTTTCTACAAAAGTACTCACACCTTTTCAAGCTGTTCTTTGGGCAGCATTTTGGAATTTTGCAGCATTTTTTCTTGCTGCTTATGTTGTGGGTGAATTTAAAATTGGTAATACAATAGCCAAAACGGTGGATGAAAATTTCATCACATTGGAGGTTATTTTCGCAGGACTTGTTGCGGCAATCGCGTGGAACTTGCTCACATGGTGGTTTGGAATTCCTTCATCATCATCGCATACATTGATTGGAGGTTTTATCGGAGCAGCATTGATGCATGCATTGATTACAGATTATCATGTTATTGTTACGACTCATCCAGAATATTCTTTCTTTGAAAGCGTTTATCTGGCATTTAAGCAATTGTTTTCGCAAAGTGTCGTGAAATATAAAGTGGTGATTCCTATATTTCTTTTCATATTTATGGCACCGCTTATTGGTATGTTGATTTCAATTATCATTACATTGATTATTGTTAATATATGCAAGAAAGCAAACCCTCACAAAGCTGAGAGAGTATTCAAAAAATTGCAACTAGCTTCTTCTGCATTATTCAGTCTTGGACATGGGACGAATGATGCTCAGAAAGTAATGGGAATTATTGGAGCAGCGATGATCTATTTCCACGTGAACATGATGAAAGATCCAATGTATCTTAATATTCCTGAGGCTGATCGTTTTACATTCTTTGCCGAACATTATCTTTGGGTTCCAGTTGTTTCATTCTTAGCCATTGCATTAGGGACAATGAGCGGAGGTTGGAAAATCATTAAGACAATGGGAACAAGGATAACAAAAGTGACACCGCTAGAAGGTGTAGCTGCGGAAACAGCTGGTGCTATTACCCTTTTTATTACGGAGCAGTTAAGAATACCCGTTTCTACAACGCATACTGTAACAGGTTCCATTATTGGAGTCGGGCTCACAAAAAGAGTTTCTGCTGTAAGATGGGGAATTACCGTAAGTTTACTTTGGGCTTGGATTCTTACGATTCCTATTAGTGCAATTGTAGCAGGATTTACTTATCTGATCGTTGCTTTAGTTTTTTAGAATTGACATTAACTTAATAATATTTGAACTTTCCAATATATTTTGGAAGGTTTTTTTATATTAGGAAGTTGGGTAATAAACCCTAAAACAAGACTTAAAATCTTGGCAAAACAATTGTAAAAATCGTATTTTTGCAACAAAAAAAATCTCGAATGGAATTTTTAGATCATTACCAAAAGATCGTTGCCGAAGCTGTAGAAAAATACACATTTACTGAAAAGCCTTCAGAGCTTTATGAACCAATGAATTATATCATTTCGCACGGTGGAAAAAGACTTCGTCCGATAATGGTTCTCATGGGCAACGAGTTATTTGATGGAGATGTATATAAGGCAATCAAACCAGCTTTAGCTATCGAGTTTTTTCATAATTTTTCTTTAATTCATGATGATATCATGGATGAGGCACCAATTCGTCGAAATAAACCTACGATTCATACACTACACGGAATTAATATCGGGATTCTCTCAGGAGATGCATTATTGATAAAAGCATACCAGTTTTTTGAAGATCTTGAACCGGAATTATTTAAAAAATGTATCAAGATATTTTCTGAAACAGGTGCTGTTCTTTGTGAAGGTCAGCAACATGATGTCAATTTTGAAACACAAAAACATGTTTCGTATGATGAATATATCGATATGATTACAAGCAAAACCGGCGTTTTGAGTGCTGCTTCTTTCCAAATCGGAGCTTTGATTGCCGGGGCATCGGAAGAAGACGCAGAGGCGATTTATAATTTCGGGAAACATATAGGGATTGCATTCCAGATTATGGATGATTACTTGGATGTTTTTGGAGATCAGGCACAATTTGGTAAAAAACACGCTGGTGATATCTACGAAAACAAGAAAACCATTCTTTACCTTCTAGCGCTTGAACATGCGAACGAAGAAGAATTATCCGAACTTAATTTCTGGTATTCTAAAAAAACCGATAACATTGACAAAGTTTATGGTGTCGAAAAGATTTTCCGAAGAACAAAAGTAGATGACAAAGTTCTAAGATTAATTCAAAAACATAACGAGATAGGACAATCTTATCTTGATAAAATCAACCTTCCTGACGCGAAAAAATTACCTTTCCGAGAATTAGCAAATTACCTTTTGAGGAGAGAATCATAATATAACAATATACTATTACCAAAGTATCAATGATTGCATATTGGTAAATTACCACACTGATAAATTGTTAAACTAAAGAAATGAAATTCCGTACAGAAGTAGATATCAATATAAGTGAAAAGAAGATAGGAGTTGAGGATTGTGTATTTTCAATTGGTTCTTGTTTTGCAACAGAAATGCACGAGAAGTTTTCCGAAGGTCAGATTCAATCTTTGAGCAATCCATTTGGGACGATTTTCAATCCATATTCTATCAATAATGCTATTCAGCAGATTTATGATGCGAAGGAATATCAGGAGAATGATTTGATTTTGGCAAATGAGAATTACATCAGTCTCGATCATCATTCGTCTTTTGATTCAAGATATTCTCACAAATCATTAGAGAATATCAATAAAAATATTGAAGAAGCCAATCAGTTTTTGCAGAACACAAGCTTTATAATTATTACATTTGGAACATCTTATATTTATGAGTTTCTTCCGAAGAAAAAATTAGTTTCTAATTGTCATAAGATTCCTCAAAAATTCTTTAAAAAAAGATTTTTATCACATCAGGAATTAACAGAGTCAATTAGTAATACGATCGAGATTCTGAAAGATATCTGTAAAAATGATGTTCAAATCCTTTTCACTGTTTCTCCTGTTCGTCATACAAAAGATGGGAGTGTTGAAAATCAATTGAGTAAATCAAAATTAATAACGGCAATTCACGAATCCATCTCAGGAAAAGAAAATTGCCATTACCTTCCTGTTTATGAGATTTTGATGGATGATTTGCGGGATTATCGTTTTTACAAAGATGATTTGATTCATCCTAATTCTCAGGCAGTTCAATACATTTGGGAAAAATTTGGCAATGCTTATTTTAGCGATGAAACCAAAGTTTTTATCAATGAAAATAATAAGATTATCACCGCTCTCAATCATAAAACAGAAGACGATAAGAATCCAAAATATCAAGAATTTCTAGAGAAGATCAATCAAAGAATTCTTGAACAACAAAAGAAAGTCAAACACAAAATCTTTAGTTGATTGCTTTTGGTTGTCAGTTGATTGAGTAATAACTTCAACTATCAACTATCAACTATCAACTATCAACTATCAACTAATATGATAGATACTCATACTCATTTATATTCCGATCAATTTGACGAAGATCGTCACGAAATGATTCAGCGCGCTTTGGATAAAGGCGTGGAAAAGTTCTTTCTTCCTGCCATAGATTCGGAAACGCATCAGAAAATGATTCTTTTGGAAGCAGAATATCCTAAACAAATCTTTTCGATGATGGGATTGCATCCTTGTTCTGTTCAGCCAGATTCTTGGGAGAATGAATTGCAACTGGTGCGAAATTACTTGGATCAAAGAGACTTTGTAGCTATTGGGGAAATTGGAATTGACTTGTATTGGGATAAATCAACTTTGGATATCCAAGTAAAAGCTTTTGAAGAGCAGATCAATTGGGCTATCGAAAAAGACCTTCCGATTGTGATTCATACAAGAGAAAGTTTTGAAGAGACCTTTGAAGTCCTGGAAAGAAAAAAACATCCAAATCTTCGTGGGATTTTCCATTGTTTTTCGGGAAACTTAGAGCAAGCAAATCACGCTATAGAACTTCAATTTATTCTAGGAATCGGTGGAGTAGTAACCTTTAAAAATGGAAAAATAGATCAATTTCTGAGTGATATTCCGTTAGATAAAATCGTTTTGGAAACAGATTCTCCCTATCTTGCACCTGTTCCTTTCCGAGGAAAAAGAAATGAAAGTGCGTATGTAGAATTGGTTGCTGGAAAGTTAGTTGATATTTACAAAACCGATTTTTCCGAGATTGATAGAATCACGACGGAAAATGCTTTGAAATTATTTGGATTAAAATAATTAAAAATAAAAAACCGGAAGTTACTTCCGGTTTTATTTTTTATTTCTTTCTGAAAAATCCTTTATTTTTAGGCTTCTTGAATCCAATTTCACTTTTTTGCTGTGGTTTTGGTCGGGGCGTAAAAGGCTTGTTGTTACTGTCTCTCTTTTGCTCCACTAAATTATCGGTATGATAAGGATGATCTTTAACAACCGGGATTTTCTTCCCGATCAGCTTTTCAGTATTTCTAAGATTTGCCAGATCCAAACCATCAACAAATGAAAAAGAAGTTCCCTCAGAGCCTGCTCTTCCAGTTCTTCCGATTCTATGAACATAAGTTTCGGAAACATCAGATAATTCGTAATTGACAACATATTTCAATTCATCGATATCAATTCCTCTTGCTGCTATATCTGTTGCAACCAGAACTCTTGTTTTTTTCGATTTGAAATTGTTAAGCGCATTCTGTCTTGCATTCTGAGATTTGTTCCCGTGGATTGCTTCTGCGGAGATTTTGGATTGATGTAGTTTTCTTGCGATTTTGTCAGCGCCATGTTTGGTTCTGGAAAATACTAAAACCTGATCCAATTTTTGATCTTGCAAGAGATGGATTAATAAGTCTGTTTTATTATCTTTTTCAACAAAATAAATACTTTGTTGAATTGTATCCGCAGTAGAAGAAACAGGAGCTACTTCTACTTTTACAGGGTTTACAAGAATTTCTGAAGCCAATTTTGCGATTTCTTTCGGCATTGTTGCAGAGAAGAAAAGGTTCTGTCTTTTTGCAGGAATTAATTTCAGAATTCTTTTTACATCGTGTACAAATCCCATATCCAGCATTCTGTCAGCTTCGTCCAAAACGAAAATTTCCAAATGATGAAGTTTGATAATGCCTTGCGAAATGAAATCTAGTAATCTTCCCGGTGTTGCAATTAAAATATCAACTCCTTTTTTTAATTGTTGTTCTTGCTGATGTTGTTTTACACCACCAAAAATTACAAGAGATTTTAGTTTGAGGTTTTTACTGTAAGCTTTGAAGTTTTCTTCTATCTGTATTGCCAGTTCTCTTGTCGGTGTCAAGATCAAAGCTTTGATTTGATTTCTGTGTTGTTCTTTTTCAGAAAGGTTTTGTAGAATTGGAATGGCAAATGCCGCTGTTTTTCCGGTTCCTGTTTGCGCACTACCCAACAAGTCTTTTTTCTCAAGAATGGATGGAATTGCTTTTTCCTGTATTGGTGTAGGTTGTTCGTAGCCTTGTACTTTTAGTGCGTCTAGTATTGGTTTTATTAAACCTAATTGTTCGAAATTCAAATGAAATATTTTTAATGTAAATAAAAAAATCCCTTCCGCTCAGAAGGAATTATATTTTGCAAAGGTAACTTATTTAAAATAAAGTTTTTAGTTAACTTTTTCCCATTTCTGATTTTGCTTCAGTTCGGAAATGTATTTGTAAAGGGCTGTTAATTTTTCTGGCTTTTCACCAGCGGATAATTTGATTTCTTTTTTGCTTCCGTCTGAAAAATAGATTCTTAGATAGCTTTTTGAAGCATCCATTATTCTTTTGTCTTCATAATTATCATTCAAAGATTTTACATTGGCTGCATCTGTCAGAGCGATCAATTTATCAAAATCCTCTTTGCTGATTGTCGATTTGAAAGTCCCTTCTCTGGGCGTATCCGGTTGTCCACGCTCACCTTCTGAGAAATTATAGTGCTCAGCTTCTAGAATCGCAGTTCTATCTGGGTTAATGATAATCTTATAAATAGGACAAAAACCAAAGCAAGGACCAACTTCGTATTCGATTTTTGAATATTTGTTGGTTTGTGATGTTGAACATGACATTAATCCTAAAATAATGAAGAGACTGAATATATATTTCATATCAAATTTTTTGATTTGACTTTCAATAATTGTTCCGAAAAAGAAATTATTTGAAACGATATCCTAAACCAATTTGGAAGAATCGACTTCTCATATCAATCCCATTTTTATTTATATAAGCAAATCCAAAATTATATCTTGCATCTGCAAGAATATTCTGAGTAATATGATATTCTGCTCCTAGAAAAGGATTCACATTCAAAGTTCTTGCATTTTCTATTTTACCAGATCCTAGAATATCAAAATCAGCTTTTGTACTGATATTAAAAGCAAAATTAAACCCACCACTAATAGCAAATTGATCTACAAGATAATATTTAGCAGAAATAGGAACTTGAAGTTGAGTATATTTTAATTTTGCATCTACTGTTCCCATTTGTATCAATTCGTTACCTATAATTGAATATAGGTCAATTTTTGTTTTTCCGCCAACTTGAGTGAATAATAGTTCACCCTGTAAAGCCAATTTATTGCTTATAAAATGTTCTGCAAATCCTCCAACGTAGAAAAAAGAATTTGACTTGAAGTCGGAATAATCTTCCCACAAGGTGTCCGGAGATTCTTTTAAATGTAAAGAAGAATTGATATAACCAGCTTTTACTCCAAAATGAGTTTGTGCAAAAGATAAAGAAGATACTGCTATCATTAATAGCAAAGCGATTTTTTTCATAGTATAGTTTTTATTAGTTTAAATTTTATCCGTGTAATTTTTTCCAGATAGCGTCTTTCAATTCTTGGAGACCTTCTCCAGTTACGCCTGAGAAAAATAGAGGTTGTCTATTTTCCGGAAATTCTGCTGAGATCTCTTTTTTCAATTCATCATCCAAAAGATCAGCTTTTGAAACAGACAAAATGAAATCTTTATCCACTAATTCCGGGTTATATTCTTTCAATTCATTCTCCAAAATCTTGAACTCCTGGAAATGGTCTTCGGAATCTGCAGGAATCAGGAATAGTAAGATCGAATTTCTTTCAATATGCCTTAAGAACCTGTGTCCAAGACCTTTTCCTTCAGCAGCACCCTCTATAATTCCAGGAATGTCAGCCATTACAAACGATTTGTAATTTCTCCATTCTACGATTCCAAGATTAGGTGTCAAAGTTGTAAAAGCATAATCTGCAATCTTTGGTCTTGCAGCAGAAACAGATGATAATAAAGTAGACTTGCCTGCATTTGGAAATCCAACTAGCCCAACGTCTGCTAAAAGTTTCAGCTCGAAAATGACATAGCCTTCTTGGCCTTCCATTCCCGGTTGTGCATATCTTGGTGTTTGATTTGTTGATGATTTGAAATGCTCATTACCTTTTCCTCCTTTTCCTCCTTCCATCAAGATAATCTCTTGTCCATCTTCCAAGATTTCTCCTATAATTTCTCCTTCTTCATTTTTTGCAATAGTTCCTAGAGGCACATTGATGTAAACATCTGCACCATAAGCACCTGTCAATTGATTCTTTTGTCCATTTTGTCCGCGTTCTGCTTTTACGTGTCGTGTATATCTTAAAGGTAAAAGTGTCCATTCGTGAGCGTTTCCTTTCATTATCACATGACCACCACGTCCGCCGTCACCGCCATCTGGTCCACCTTTCGGGATATATTTCTCTCTACGAAGGTGAGCTGACCCGGCACCGCCGTGACCACTTGTACAATGGATTTTGACGTAATCTACGAAATTTGACATATTACTTGGTATTATAGACAAATAGAGAATAGATGATAGACTTTTTTAAGATGGCCTATAATCTATTCTCTAAAAATGTAAGTTTCTTTTTATTTAATTTTTTCTACTTCTGCAAATAGCTTTTGGGAGATTTCATCAATGCTTCCGACACCATTAACTTCCACGTATTTGCCTTGTTTTTTATACAACTCTGCAACTTCTGCAGTTTTTGCATAATATTCTTTAATTCTGGTTCTAATAATTTCTTCATTAGAATCATCTGTTCTTCCACTTGTTTCTCCTCTTTTAAGAAGTCTTTCCACTAGCACTTCATCTTCAACAATTAGTGATAGACAAATGCTAATTTCCGAATCTAGCTCTTCCTTTACAATTGTTTCCAAAGCTTCTGTTTGAGCAGCCGTTCTAGGAAATCCATCAAAAATGAATCCTGAAGAATCAGTTGGTTTTTTAACCTCATCAATTAACATATCAATAGTTACTTGATCCGGGACCAATTCTCCTTTGTCAATATAAGATTTTGCTAATTTTCCAAGGTCAGTGTCATTTTTCATATTGTAACGAAAAAGATCTCCCGTAGAAATTTGTTTCAAATTGAATTTCTCGATAAGATGCTGAGCTTGGGTTCCTTTTCCACTTCCTGGAGGGCCAAAGAGAACAATATTGATCATATTTCTTTAATTTATAGATTTATTTCTTTTTATCTTGATCAGAAAGCTTAATGATTGATTCTGCCTTCTTCTAATTGATACAGGTCTGGTAGGTTTCTTCCTAATTCATCGTAATCCAATCCGTAGCCCAGAACAAACTTATTTGGAATCTCTTTTGCAACATAATCTACTTTGAAATCTTTTTTGAAAACATCTGGTTTCAAAAGTAAAGTAGCTACTTTTAGAGATTTTGGACGTTGTGTATTTTTGAAATATTCGAAAAGATTTTCCAAAGTATTTCCTGTATCCACAATATCTTCCATAAGGATGATATGACGATCTACAACATCTTTTGTAAGTTCCATTTTTTTATAAACAATTCCTGTGGATTGAGTTCCGGAGTAAGAACTTACTTGTAAAAATGCAATTTCGCATTTACCAGGATAATATTTTAAAAAATCCGAGAAAAACATGATGACACCATTCAAAACACCAATGAAAATTGGGGTTTCATCTTTGTAATCTTCGTAAACTTTAAGTGCTAATTCTTTTATAATTTCCTGAATTTCATCGTGTTTCAGGTAAGGAACGAAACTTTTGTCGTGAACTTGTATAGACTCCATATATATTTCAAAGCACAAAAATAAGATTTTTATGCCAAATGACCGATTTTCTTTTTTGCGATGCCGAGAAATTACTAATACAATTTAATTATCTATATTTGCGTTACTATTTCTGAAAAAGAATCATATTATGTTCAAGTCACTTTTCCATTGGAAAGTATTACTCAATATCGTTTTAGCAATGGCAATTTTTGCAGGTTTGGTTTGGTTGACATTCCGTTGGTTGGAGTTTCATACCAATCATGGTGAGGAAGTTCCGGTACCTAATGTGATGAATATGACTGTGCATGAAGCTATCAAGGTTCTTGATGATTCTGGATTGGAATATGAAGTTGATAGTTTTAAATATGATCCTAAATTTAGACCGTTTCAAGTATTGGCAGTAAATCCAAATCCCGGGGCAAATGTTAAAAATGGAAGGATAATTACTTTGAAAGTTAATCCTAGAACTTGGGCAAAAGTGGCAATTCCTGATATCATTGATAGATACAAAGGATTAGCATTTAATCAATTAAACCTTGTGGGACTTAAGGTTGGCGATACCTTATATGAACCGAGCATACAAAGAGATGCTGTTCTTAGAATCTTGTATAATGGAACAAGTGTAAAGCCTGGAACTCAAATTCCGAGATTTTCGGCGGTAGATTTGGTTATTGGCTCAGGTCCTCTTAGAAATGTACCGATTCCAAATGTTGTCGGAAGAACGGTGCAGGAAGCAAAGAAAATTATAGCACAGGCATTGTTTGAAGTTGGAATTATTGAACATGAAGATGGAGGGAAGGATGATTCTGATATTGTTTATTACCAAGATCCCGAGTTTGGAGCAACTAGAGATCAGGGTATGCAGATTGATCTCTGGGCAAGTAAAAAAACACCTGCCGAATTACAGAACAAAATCAGACAGCTTGATGAAATGTATCGACCTAAAATAGACACAACACTGGCTCCAATACAGTATAATGAAGTTCCACCCCCAACAACAGAACAGAAACCAACTGTTCAAAAACCTCCAGTTGTTTCTAATCCATCTGTGAGTGGAGCAACTGCTACAACTGCGAAGCCTAAGCCCACAACAACACAGCCTGCAAATAATTCTGCAACTGTAAAAACAACTACAACGCCACCTTCCACAAAACCTGCAGATAAGCCAAAGCCTAAAAAAGTGGTAATTGAATAAACTAATAAAAAGGCTTCAACATCAAGTTGAAGCCTTTTTAAAATCATAACTATGCTGGACGAAAACGAAGATTTTTTAGAACACGAATTGGATAACAATGACATTTCTGCTGATGATGAAAACAGCGGACTTTATGAGCATCTTAATATTGTTGTTGATAAGAAGCAAGAACCTCTTCGTATTGATAAATTTTTGCTAATTCATCGTCAGAATTCTTCCAGAAATAAAATCTCTCAAACTTGTCGAGCGGGAAATGTAACTGTAAACGGAAATCCGGTTAAACAAAATTACAGAGTCAAGCCGAATGACGAGATTAGTGTACTTTTAGCACATCCACCCAGACAAAATGTAATTATCCCACAAGATATTCCGATAAATATCGTTTATGAAGATGATGATCTTGTGGTGGTTGATAAAGATGCAGGAATGGTTGTGCATCCGGGATTCGGTAATTGGGATGGAACATTAGTCAATGCCTTAGCTTATCATTTTTCCAAAGATCCTAATTATA
The DNA here is from genome assembly GCA_003248755.1 of Chryseobacterium sp. Lineage (GTDB taxonomy): Bacteria > Bacteroidota > Bacteroidia > Flavobacteriales > Weeksellaceae > Epilithonimonas. The sequence goes on from QFQW01000017.1 coordinate 50,959, forward strand.
ATTCGGATTTGGATAGAGTAGGTCTGGTTCATAGAATAGATAAAGATACTTCAGGATTGTTAGTGATTGCAAAGAATGAATATGCATTAAGCCATCTTGCAAAACAATTTTTTGATAGAAAGACAAGACGTTTGTATTGGGCTTTTGTTTGGGGCAATGTTCAAGATGATGAAGGTACAGTTACGGGGCACATAGGCAGACATCCTAAAAATAGAATGCAGATGTACACCTATGCTGACGGAAGCCATGGCAAACATGCAGTTACACATTACAAAGTTTTGGAGAGATTCCGTTACATGACTTGGGTTGAGTGTAAATTGGAGACAGGAAGAACGCATCAAATCAGAGCACATATGAAGCACATTGGACATACATTGTTCAATGATGAAAGATATGAGGGAAATGTAATAATGAGGGGTATCAATCTTCCAAAGTATAAACAGTTTGTACAAAACGTGTTCGAGGTTTTGCCAAGACATGCCTTACATGCGCATACGCTTGGTTTTATTCATCCTGTGACAAAAAAAGAAATGTATTTTGAAAGTCCAATGCCAAAAGATATGCAAGAAGCATCAGAACGCTGGAGAAAATATTTAGATAATAATTAGAGTTTTATATATTTGCATTGTGAAGAAAAATTACCAATTTTATAAAATATTATTGCTGTTAGTAACAGTTTCTTTTATTAATGTCAAAGCTCAGGAGACTTTGCCTTTTTATCAGCAATATCTTGTTGATGGAGATTTTTTATTTAACCCTGCATTATTGGGTAAGACAGATGATGTTGTTTTGAATCTTAATTATCAAAAGCAATTTTCTCAATTAAGTGAATCCCCAAATGTACAATCTGTAGGATTACATGCCAATATATTTGACAGAGTAGGAGCTGGTATTTCTTTTTTTAGAGACCAGAATGGCCCTATATCTTCTAATGGATTGATGTTGGGAGCTTCATATTTTATTCCGATTTCTGATGAAGAAGACCGCCGGGATCAGTTCTCATTTGGTATAGGTACCAATCTTTACAATATGAATATTGATTATACCAAAATCAGTGCAGAGCAAGCTGGAGATCCTGTCTTGGGAGAAAATACCAACGATATTTTTATAGCTTATGCCAATTTGGGAGCTGCTGTAAAATATAGTAATTTCTTTGCCGGTGCTTCTGTTGTCGATATTCCTTTAAATAATGATATTCCCATTATAAATGGAATAGAACCTTCCCCAACCAAGTTTTATATTAATGCCGGGTACGATTGGCATTTTATGGATGGGATGTTTGTTACGCCATCTTTTATGATGAATCTTAATACCAACTCATCCAGAATTTTTGATTATAACTTAATGGCAACTCTTTTCGGAGAAGAAAGCAACGTTTCTGCAGGAATCAGTTTCAGAAGTGCAAAAAGTGCAGTAGGAAGTCAGAATCTTGGTATGTCTCCAATTATTAAAGGGAAAGTAGGGAATTTCACATTTGGAGGGGTTTATAATTTTGGTGTATCAGAACTCACTGAGAATTTTGGAAATAGTTTTATGTTATCTATAGGATTTAGCATTGATAACTTTATCAATACAAGAGGATTCCGGTACAGATAAAATTAAATTAATTTAAATAACTTTGAGCTCTGATTTTTCAGGGCTTTTTTGATGATTTACCTTCACATTCCTTTTTGCGAGCAGAAATGCAGCTATTGTAACTTTCATTTTTCCACTTCTTTGAGTTTGAAAGACGAGATGTTATCTGCTGTCAAAAAAGAAATCCAATTCAGGAATAAAGAACTCGAGAATAAGTCGCTCAAATCGCTTTATTTTGGTGGAGGAACGCCTTCGGTTTTGAATGTTGATGAAATCAAATCTTTGATTGATGAGATTCAGAAATATTTCAGTTTTGATGAAAAGATTGAAATTACGTTGGAATCCAATCCGGATGATTTGAATAAAAATTTTCTCAAAGAATTATCCAATACAGAAATCAATCGTTTATCAATCGGAACACAGAGTTTTTTTGATGAGGATTTGAAATTGATGAATCGAGCGCACAATGCTTCCGAAGCGGAAAGTTCGATTAAAAGAGCGCAGGATTTTGGATTGGAAAATATCAGCATCGATTTGATTTATGGTTCACCAACTTCAAACTTCGAAATCTGGAAAGAAAATCTCAATAAAACAATTGAATTACAAGTTCCTCATGTTTCGTCTTACGCTTTGACAGTCGAACCAAAAACGGCTTTGGAAAAATGGATTGAGAATGGAAAAGTGAGTTCTCCCCAGGAAGCGGAACAGAATCAGGAATTCTATTATATGAAAGATTTTCTAAAAGATAATGGATTTGACCATTATGAGATTTCGAATTTCGGAAAACCAGGATTTCATTCCAAACATAATTCTGCTTACTGGAAATCTGAACCATATTTAGGAATTGGTCCTTCCGCACATTCTTATAACGGCAGGCTGGAAAGAAGCTGGAATATTGCTAACAATTCAATCTATATCAAGAATTTGAACCAACATATTCTTCCCAAAGAAACCGAAATCCTTTCCGAAAAAGACCGGTTCAATGAAATGATGATGATTGGACTTAGAACAATTTGGGGCGTTGATTTGAATAAATTTAATAAAACATTTTCTTCAGAAATAATCGATTATCTCAAACAGGAAATCAAACCCAAACTAGAATCCGGAATTCTTATAATCGATAATAATTATCTCAAAATTCCTGAAAAGCATTGGTTTTTAGCAGACGGAATTGCGAGCGATTTATTTATAGTTTGAATTTTTTGTTTCAACAAAATCCGTATTTTTGTTATATAAATTTTTCCAAATTTTGAAAAAGAAAAAAGCCGACTACACCCATCTTTCAGCCAATCAGCCAATCGGGATTTTTGATTCCGGAGTTGGTGGATTAACGGTAGCGAAAGAAATTAAAAGATTGTTGCCGAATGAGGATTTGATTTATTTTGGTGATACAAAACATCTTCCTTACGGTGAAAAATCCCGTGAAGCCATCGTCGGTTATTCAACAAAAATCACGAATTTTCTGTTGGATAAAAACTGTAAAGCGATTGTAATTGCCTGCAATTCTGCGACAGCTAATGCCTTGCAGGAAGTTCAGGAATTGGTTGCTGACAGAGTTCCTGTAATTGATGTGATTAATCCGGTTGCAGAAAAAGTTTCTTACGAAATTCACAATAATGTTGGTGTGATTGCAACCAAAGCAACAGTTAATTCCGGGCTTTATAAAAAATCAATTCGAAAGCATAATAAGTTCATCAAAGTGGATGAATTGGCAACACCGCTTTTGGTTCCTGCAATTGAAGAAGGTTTTAAAAATCATCCGATTACCCATTCGATTATTTATAATTATTTGAGTAATAGTAAATTGAAAAATATCGAAACTTTGATTCTTGGTTGTACACATTATCCGCTTCTGATTGACGAAATCAAGCAATATTACGGAAATCGTGTTCGTGTCATCGATTCTCCGAATATCGTTGCCAATCAATTGAAAATGATTCTGGACAAGCACCATCTTTTG
>QFQW01000018.1 GCA_003248755.1 Chryseobacterium sp.
ATTATTGATAAACTTGAGGAAATGAATCTGCAATATCCAAAACTTTCCGAAAAAGATAAAAACGGATTAGCAGAATCTAAAGCAAAATTGGAAAACGAAAAATAATTTTCAATTACGGAAAACCTCAATTTTATAAACGAAAGTTATTTTAAAATTGTAAAACAAACAGAAACTAAATGGAGATTATTTATGCATTTGTCGGATTAATTGTTGGAGGAATCTTGGTTTTTCTTCTGATGAAATCTTTGTATGTGAATAAAAAAGAGGTTGAAATCCTAAATGAAAAATTCATCCGTTCTCAGGAAAATGAAAATCACTCTCAACAGAAAATTGAAGAATTAAAACTTTCAAATAGTAATCTGACAAACGAAATTTCTTTAATTCAAAGAAGTAAAGAAGAGCTACTTTTCACCAATGCAGAACTGAATGCCCATTACAAAAACTTACAAGACCAACTCGAAAATCAAAAAGAAGAATTTCTAAAAATTCAGGAAACAACCCGTTTACAATTTGAGAAAACTGCGAATCAAATTTTAGAAGAAAAATCTGAAAAATTCACACAGCTCAATCAGAATCAACTTAAAACTATTCTTGAGCCTTTCCAAGAAAAAATCAATGAGCTGAAAAATACGGTGAATGAAACTTATGACAAAGAAGCTAAAGAACGTTTTTCCCTTGGCGAAAAAGTCAGAGAACTGAAAGACCTCAACCAACAGATTTCCGAAGATGCGAAACAATTGACACGCGCTTTGAAAGGCGAAAGCAAAACGCAGGGAAATTGGGGAGAAATGATTCTGGAAAGTATTTTGGAAAAATCCGGTTTAAGAAAAAATCAGGAATATTTTCTGGAACACGAATTGCGAGACGAAAACAACAAAGCTATATTTTCAGAATTTTCCGGAAAGAAAATGCGTCCCGATGCAGTTGTAAAATATCCTGATAATAGAAACGTCATTATCGACAGTAAAGTTTCTTTGACAGCTTTTATTGAAATGACTGATGAAACTAATCCTGAAATATTACTCGTGAAACAGAATCAGCATTTGCAATCGGTTAAGAATCACATCAATCAATTGAGTCAAAAGGCTTACGATGACTTTGATAAATCTTTGGATTTTGTGATGATGTTCATTCCTAGTGAAGCCGCTTATATTGCCGCTTTACAAGCCGAACCGAACCTTTGGAATTTTGCTTATGATAAAAGGATTCTTTTATTAAGTCCAACTAATCTGATTACTTCTCTCAAACTGATTCAAGACCTTTGGAAACGCGAATATCAAAATCGAAACGCAATGGAAATCGCAGACAGAGGAGCTAAACTTTACGATAAATTTGTTGGTTTCGTTGAGAATCTGGAGCGGGTTGGAAAGAATATTGACCAAGCTAAGAATTCTTACAATGATGCTTTCAAACAATTGAGTTCCGGAAATGATAACCTGATTATCCAAACTCAGAAACTGAAAAATCTTGGAATTAAGAACAAAAAAAATCTTCCTCAAAGTTTGGGTGAGGAAGATTTGTAATTTAGATATTGCTCTCGCAGATTTTAAACAGAGTGCCAAACTTGTTTTTATTTAATTAAACTCATTTGACAGGCAAATCCCATAGCCCCGATTGTAGTGGAAATCCTTTTTCTTTTCTTTCATATAAGGAAAAGAAAAAGATTGCAACGGAAAGCGGGATTAAGCTCCTAAAAATTTTAATTATTCAAAAGTCTGGCTACTTCCGGTGCCGCATAAGTAAAAATCATATCCGCACCAGCACGTTTTATGGAAGTTAAACTTTCTATTAAAACTCTGTCGTTGTCTAACCAGCCATTTTGTGCAGCCGCTTTCAGCATTGCATATTCTCCGCTTACCTGATAAACCGCAATTGGCTGAGTAATCAATTCTCGGATTTTGGAAACGATGTCCAGGTAAGGCATTCCCGGCTTTATCATAATGATGTCGGCACCTTCTTCTACGTCTCTTAAAGCTTCATCAATCGCTTCTCTGGAATTATGAAAATCCATCTGATAGGTTTTCTTGTCGGCCGGAATCTCTTGTGCATCCACCGGCGCACTATCCAACGCACTTCTGAATGGCCCGTAAAAAGCACTCGCATATTTTGCTGCGTAGGATAAAATCCCAACATCAGTGAATCCATTTTCCTCCAAACCTTCTCTCATAGCCAAAACACGACCATCCATCATATCACTTGGTGCCAAAATGTCAGCACCGGCTTCCGCATGCGAAATTCCCATTTTCACGAGTGCGTCTACTGTAGAATCGTTGTCGATTTTTCCGTTCTTGATGATTCCATCGTGACCATAAATTGAATATGGGTCAAGAGCAACATCCGGCATAATGATGACTCCGGGAACTGCATCTTTAATAGCTTTAATGGTATTTTGCATGAGTCCATTTGGATTCCAAGCTTCTTTTCCTGTATTGTCTTTTAGATTATCAGAAACCTTCATGTAAAGATTGACAGCTTTGATTCCCAAATCATAATTTTCTTTAACAGTTTTCACCGTTAAATCTAAACTTTGCCTAAAAACACCAGGCATCGAGGAAATGGCTTCCTTTTTGTTATTACCTTCCATGACAAACATTGGCAGCACCAAATCGTTTGTTGTAAGGTTCGTTTCACGAACAAGACTTCTGATGGAATCGCTGGTTCTTAGTCTTCTGTTTCTTGAAATCATCTTGATAAAATTATTTATGCAAATTTAATTATACTTTTACGGATAGACTATTGCATATTAATTTTATTTAAAATATATTTGTTGTAATTGTTTAAGTACATCTTAAAGCGAATGAAAAAATTTCTATTCTTTATAATATTTACGGTGGTTTCAGTTGGATTTTCGGGAGAAATGAAGGCTCAGTCTACTCGTCCAATTGCAGGACAAAAGACCGATGACGGTGTTTTGGTTGCATTCCCTAATCCTACAAAGGATGTTTTGATTTTAAAATCAAAAGATAATTCTGCTAAAATTAAAACTGTAGCTTTCTTCTCTATTTTAGGAGTTCAGGTTGCAGAATATACAATTAATAATAACAATGCAGAATTAAGACTTGATAAGCTTCGTCCCGGGAAATATCTGATGAAATATACATTGGATGATAATACCCAGAAGATTGCTCAAATCATCAAACAGTAAAAATTCAATTTAACATATAATGCCGGTTCATCCGGCATTTTTTATTTGTAATCCTTAATTGTGTAAATTTGTCATAACCAAGAAAATTGAACTATGAGAAAACCTGTCACCTTACTTTTTGTGATTCTCTTTCAAATCTTTAATTCACAATTCAGGAATTCTTTATACGATAACAATCAATTGAATGTTTCTTTGCGCGGAGGATTAGACTTCCCTTCTTATGATAATCAGACGAAATATATAGACTACAAATACAATCTGAATCTGGGAACTTCTGTTGATTTCTATTTCAATTGGATAGGTTTGGGAGTTGATTTTGATTACCTGAAGAATACTTCGAAAAATACTTATCCGACAGAAAATCTTTACAACGGAACCACTTCACTTTCTAATATTAATTTAACAGAAAACAAAATCGAGAGATTATTTTTTGGAATCGGTCCAAACTTCCGATATGTCATCAATGATAATCTAAGTTTAGCCTTTAAACTGAAAGGTGGAATTTCCAATATCAAAGGAGGAGAAACATCAGTGACATCTTCAACATACAACCTTAATTATTATAATGGATATGACGAAAAAAATATCTTAACCGGAAAAGGACAAATTGAGTTGAACTGGTTTTTCTCAGAATACATTGGGCTGAATGCAGGTGCTTATTATATCCAACATTTTAAAGCAAAAGACCAAGTAAGTAACAACTCTGCTTCAGGCTATATTCCTTTTACAGAAAATAACAATCAATATAATATCAATCCAAGTACTTCGGAAATAAGAAATAACAGTCTTGAGCATGAAATCCATTCGGCAGGTGTTTTTGCGGGATTAACATTTAGAATTCCTACAGGAGGTTCAGGTCCTAATTATGATTTATCTGTGATTGCCAGAGACAAAGAAACAGGATTAATTTTACCTGACACCTATGTAGAACTTTATAAAAATGGAAAACGCTTATATTTAGCAAAAACCAATTCTCAAGGTGTAGCATTTTTCAAAAATATCAAACCAGAAAATTATGAAATCAAAGGGAATTTGTATTCTATTGATCTAATTTCCAGTAAAGTTGATAAAGATGAATTCGTAAAAAATTCTACTATCAAAAAAGAAATTTCTACTGATACAGAAACTTTCTTTGTAAAAGGACAAGTGAATATCTGTAGCTCGAAGAATCCTTTGAAAGATATAACAGTTGTTATTAAAAATAATGAGACCGAAATCTATCACGAAATAAAAACCGACATCAATGGGAAATTCTATTTCAAGGCAGATAAGAACACAACTTACAATATCTATGGTAAAAAGGGAAACTATTTTTCACAGACAGAAACCGTAACTTCTAAAAAGGCAGACAGAACGAATACGCTTTTCCTGAATCTTCAGGTTTGTATGGAAGAAACTTCTTGTGGAAAACTCATTAATCTTAAGAATATTCATTACGATCTGGATAAGTATTTTATCCGAGAAGATGCAAAAGCAGAGCTAAATAAATTGGTTCAGTTCATGAAAGATAATCCAAATATAAAAGTAGAATTGGCTTCTCATACAGATTCGCGAGCATCCGATGATTATAACAAAACTCTTTCTCAGAATCGTGCAAATGCTGCTGTAGAATATTTGGTTTCGAAAGGCATTTACAAATCCAGATTAAAGGCTATTGGCTACGGAGAAACTAAACTTCTAAATAAATGCAGCAATGGTGTTGATTGTAATGAACAGCAACATCAAATCAATAGAAGAACTGAGATGAAGGTTATTTGCCCCTAATGAAAAACCATTTTTTATAAATGAAGAATCCAATAACAGCCCCAAATGTATTAAGAATAACATCATCTATATCAGCAAATCCTCTTTTGAAATAATACTGAGAAAACTCAATGATATTAATGATGATGAAAAATGTTAGAAACAACCATTTAAATTGATTTAATTTAGAAAATAGAATCCCTAAAAAGCCATAAGGAATAAACAGGATAATATTACCTAAAAGATTTTTTATAACGGCAATTTTATCATACTGAATTACTTTTGTAGAATATTCGTCAATTGTTTCAAATGGTACAGTTTTTATTTCAAAAAGAACCGTTGGAGAATAACGAAAAGAGGCAAAAAACAACAAATATAAGATCCAAACCGTATAAACATTAATTAAAACAGGATAATACCTATTGACAAACAACCTCATTAAATTAAATTATAACGTAAAAATATTTAAAAAAAATGAAAACAAACAAAATAAAAGCTTTCGGAACACAAGCCGCTGAAAATGATTTGGAATTACTAACTATAGAAAGAAGAGAAATCCAGCCAAAAGATATAGAAATTGACATCTATTATTGTGGTGTTTGCCACTCCGATCTTCATACCGCTAGAAACGATTGGGGCGGAACAGTTTACCCTGCAGTTCCCGGACACGAGATTGTTGGAAAAGTAAAAAGTGTGGGAAGTGCGGTAACCAAATTCAAAGTTGGAGATTCTGTGGCAGTAGGCTGTATGGTAGATTCTTGCAGAACTTGCCATAGCTGTGAAAAAGATTTGGAACAATTTTGTGAAAATGGCTTCACCGGGACTTATAATGGAAAAGACAAATACTTTGAAGATGTAAGAACATTTGGTGGTTATGCAGAATCTGTTGTTGTTGACGAGCATTTCGTTTTGAGACTTCCTGAAAATCTAGATATGGCAGCTGCTGCTCCGCTTCTTTGTGCAGGAATTACGACTTGGTCTCCTTTGAAACATTGGAATGTAACTGAAAAATCCAAAGTGGCAGTTGTAGGTCTTGGAGGATTAGGACATATGGCCATCAAATTAGCAAAGGGTCTGGGTGCAGAAGTCTCTTTATTTTCCAGAACTCCCGGAAAAACGGATGACGCAAAAGCTTTAGGAGTAGACCATGTTATTATATCAACTGATGAAGAGTCTATGAAATCTGTTTTCAATAAGTTTGATTTGATTATTGACACAGTCCCTTACGAGCATGATATCAATCCTTATATGCAAACGTTAACAGTAAACGGAACTCTTGTTCTCGTTGGATTCATTGGAGAATTTGAAAATGAAGCCGTAAGTACGAGACCTATGATTTACAAAAGACGCTCGGTTGCCGGATCTTTGATTGGTGGAATCAAAGAAACTCAAGAGATGCTGGACTTCTGCGGAGAAAAAAATATTGTTTCCGATATAGAAGTTATTAAAATTCAAAATATCAACGACGCTTATGAAAGAATGCTGAAAAGCGATGTAAAGTATAGATTCGTTATCGATATGCAGAGTTTAAAAAATTAATTATATCCCTTGTATAAGAAAAACCTTTCGGAAATTCTGAAAGGTTTTTTTGTGGGAAAAACTTTCTGTTGTTCGAAGCGCGTGACCCCGACTTGAGAGAAAATCCTTTTTACGCACCGAAATGGAGTGAACTTTCGACAAGCTAATAATATATTAAAATAACGTTAAATTCCATTGATTATCATACTGTGACATCATTTTTGTTTAGTAAATAACAAATATGTTTAACACCAAAAAAATATTATTATGTCTTACACTGTTTTTGGGCTATTCCCCAATGAAAAGGAATACAACGAAGTCCTCACCCAATTAGAAAACGCCGGTTTTTATGATTACACAATTTCTCATTCCGAGAAAGAAGCTTTAGAAAATATTGATAATAAGAAAAAAGGCTTTTGGCACTGGCTTTTTGATAACAATACATTAGAGCAAGACCGCTATGAATATGCAAGTATTGATAGTGATACTATCACCGTTTATGTAGATAATGAAGATGATGCCAATGCTGTAAAAAACATTCTGGATAAAAACGGCGCGATCGATATCGAAGAAAAGACCAGAAACTACATCTCAAAAAAATATACGCAGAGCGAAAACGAATATCCTATTTCTGAAAACAAGAGAGCAAGAATTATTGCTAAGGCTAAAAACAATCTATATTTCACAGACGATAGGCAACCAGCAACAACTATAGAAAGGGGAATGACCGATGAAATGGATTCTATGGGAAGTAAAGATTAGTTATATTTAACCTTATAAAAAAGAGCCGAAATTATTACGGCTCTTTTTTACAGGTTTCATATTAATATTTTATACAATTGTGGATTTTCCCAACTGGATATTTTCGTAATTATAGTAAGATTTTTCCGAGAAGCTGATGTAATCCGCTATAAAATCTCCAACTTCTGATGTTGAGTAATTCTGCTCAGCGTTCAAATCTACGGTTACAAATTTACTTTCGATAGCGTGTTCTACACTTTGACGAAGTTTTTCTGCGGCTTGATTTAAATTTAAATAATCTAACAGCATTGCCGCACTCAGAATTGAAGCAATGGGATTAGCAATTCCTTTTCCTTTAGCCTGAGGATAAGAACCGTGTATTGGTTCGAAAAGTCCATTATCCTTACCAATAGAAGCTGACGGCAACAATCCTATAGAACCGCCGATAACACTAGCTTCATCCGAGATAATATCACCGAACATATTTTCTGTCAAGATTACATCAAACTGTTTTGGATTAAGAATCATTTGCATCGCCGCATTATCAACAAAGATAAAGTCTAATGTAACATCCGGATATTCCAAAGCAATTTCTTTCACAATCTTTCTCCAAAGTCTTGAGGTATCCAAAACATTAGCCTTGTCAATCAGTGTCAGCTTTTTCTTTCTTTTCTGAGCATCCTGAAACGCCAAATGAGTAATCCCGATTATTTCTTCTTTAGAATATTTGCATAGGTCATAAGCATATTCTCCATTTTCATCAGTAAATTTTTCCCCGAAGTAAATTCCGCTAATCAACTCACGATAGATCTGAATATCCGTTCCATCAACGATTTCTTTTTTCAAAGGACTTTTTTTAATCAAAGAAGCGTATGTTTTAATCGGCCTGATATTGGCAAATAATCCCAATTCTTTTCTAAGCTTGAGCAAACCTTGCTCGGGACGAACTTTTGCATCAGGATTATTGTCAAAGGCTGGGTCACCAATTGCGCCGAACAAAACCGCATCAGAATTTTTACATAATTCCAAAGTTTCATCCGGCAAAGGATTTCCTGTCTGATATATTGCTTCCGCTCCCATTATCGCATAGTCAAACTGAAAATTATATTGAAAAACCTCTCCTATTACCTTCAGTATCTTGACACTTTCATTCGTAACTTCCGGGCCGATTCCATCCCCCGGTAAAACGGCTATTTTATAATTATTGCTCATATACTTTTTGTGCTTTTTGTTCAAATGCTTTTATAGCTTCTTTTTTACTTGTTAAAAAATCGATATCGTCGTAGCCATTCATCAGACATATTTTTTTGTAGGAATCCAACTCGAAACTTTCTGTTTTCTCATTAAATGAAATTGTTTGCTTTTCAACATCTACAGTAATTTGAGTGGATGGGTTTCCAGTAATGGTTTCTATTAGATCTTTAAGATACTCCTCAGAAACCTTCACAGGAAGAAGCCCATTGTTAAGTGCATTACCTTTAAAAATATCCGCAAAATAACTTGACACTACAACCTTGAATCCGTAGTCTGTCAACGCCCAGGCTGCGTGTTCCCGGCTGCTGCCGCATCCAAAGTTATTTCCGGCAACGAGAATTTCGCCAGAATATTTGGAATTATTCAGAACGAAATCAGCATTGGGTTCATTAGTATGAACATTATATCGCCAATCTCTGAAAAGGTTTTCCCCAAATCCTTCTTTGCTGATACTTTTCAGGAAACGAGCAGGAATTATCTGGTCTGTATCTATATTTTCACTCGGCAATGGAACAGCCTGAGAATTTATTAAAACTAATTTTTGCATTTTTTATTCTTTTGAAAAGTAATACTGAATGTATTTTGATATCTATTTTTGTGCGGTAAAAACCACAAAATTATAATACTGATAAACATTTGCCACGTTTCTGAATCCTGCACCTGCCAACCAATTTAGTTGCTCTGATAATGGACTCATTTTATCTAATTTGATACGTTCAAATGTCGATTCTTTTTCTTGTTCCGTCAGGTTTGGATTCTTCAAAACCTGATTCTTCCAAGTTTTGGTGTAAAGTTCTTCTGCAAAATTATTCTCTCCTAAAACCTGGTCTGCATTGATGAACATCCCATTGGTTTTTAACAACTTATAAATTGTCTTATAAAGGTTCTTTTTTTGAACATCATCAAGATGATGAATCGCTAAACCTGAAACAACCAAATCAAAACTGTTATCTTCCAAGTCCATCGCAGAGAAATCCTGTACCAAAAACTCAAACCGATTGTAACCTGCAAATCGTTCTTTCGCTTTATTGAGCATCCCTTCCGAAATATCGACCAAACTAAAATGAGCGTTGGGATATTTCTCAAAGAAAAAAGCACTCAGCAGTCCAGTTCCTGCACCGACATCCAAAACGGTTGTCACACTATCCAAGCGAGTAGCTAATGCCGCCGGAATGCTATAAAAATCATCAAAACAAGGTATCAGTTCTTTCCGTTGTTTATCATATTTTTCCGAAACTGCATTGAATTTCAATTCAATAGATTCTGTTTTAGACATTGTTAATTCAAATTTTCAAAAGCAGGGATTCTACCTTCCACAGCAACTTTCGCAGCAGTTAAAGGACTTGCCAAAAGCGTTCTAGCACCTTGACCTTGACGACCTTCGAAGTTTCTGTTGGAAGTAGAAACACAATATTCGCCTTCCGGGATTTTATCTTCATTCATTGCCAGACACGCTGAACATCCTGGCTGACGGATTTGAAAACCAGCATCATTAAATACTTTGTCCAATCCTTCGTCATAGATTTGTCTGGCCACTTGCTGTGAACCCGGAACCAGCCAGGCCACAATATTTTCCGCTTTTTGTTTTCCTTTCACATAAGCTGCTGCGGAACGGAAATCTTCAATTCTCGCATTGGTACAGCTTCCGATAAAAACATAATTTACTTTGATATCCGAAGTCGATTGTCCGGCATTCAGCCCCATATATTTTAATGCCTTTTCCTCAGATTCATTTTGAGCGGCCGGAATTTTGGAATCAATGGAAATTCCCATTCCAGGATTGGTTCCGTAGGTAATCATCGGTTTGATATCTTCCGCAGCGAATTCAAATTCTTTATCAAAAATGGCGTCAGAATCCGATTTTAAAGTTTTCCAATATTCAAATTTTTCAGTCCACTCCTCTCCTTTTGGTGCAAATGTTCTGTCTTTGATATAATCGAAAGTCGTTTCGTCCGGTGCAATCATTCCGCCTCTCGCCCCCATTTCGATGCTCATATTACAAACAGTCATTCGCCCTTCCATAGACATTTCCTCAAAAACATTTCCGGCATATTCACAGAAATAGCCTGTTCCGGCATCGGTTCCGATTTTTGAAATAATATAAAGAATCACGTCTTTTGCCTGAACATCCTTATTCAGTTTTCCATTCACGGAAACACGCATCGATTTTGGTTTGTTCATCAGCAGACATTGGCTTGCAAAAACCTGCGCCACCTGGCTTGTTCCGATTCCGAAAGCAATTGCTCCGAATGCGCCGTGTGTGGAAGTATGACTATCGCCGCAAACAATACTCATCCCGGGTTGTGTGATTCCCAATTCTGGTGCGATGATGTGAACAATTCCTTGATACTGATGCCCAAGTCCATACAATTCGATGTTGTTCTTTTTACAATTTTCGGTCAGTTGTTGAACCTGAGTTCTGGATAGTGCATCCCTGATTGGCAATTCCTGTCCAAGAGTCGGAACATTGTGGTCTGCTGTTGCCACAATCTGATTCGGCCGAAAAACTTCCAGACCTCTCGCTTCCAGTTCTGCAAAAGCCTGCGGACTGGTCACTTCGTGAATCAGATGTTTATCGATATAAATCACCTGAGGTCCATCCGGAACGGTTTCTACAACGTGTGCATCCCAAACTTTATCAAATAATGTTTTGTTTTGGCTCATTTTATTTTCTATCCGATTTTTTGATTAAATGATTTCATCATATAGCTTAAATCATCATTATTAACTTCCTTTTTGGTATCGGCAATTTTCAAAAACTCCTGATACAGAAAATCCAATTCGACTTTTGTCACATCAAAACCAATATTTTTGAAACGATAAGCCAGAGCAGAGCGTCCGCTTCGGGCAGTCAAAACAATTGATGACTCGTTGATTCCAACTTCTCTTGGGTCGATGATTTCGTAAGTTTCCCTGTTTTTGATGACACCGTCCTGATGAATCCCTGAACTATGCGCAAATGCATTAGCACCAACAATGGCCTTGTTTGGCTGAACCGGCATTCCCATCAGGTCAGAAACCAAATAACTCATTTCATTGAGCATTTTAGAATTGACATCGGTGAAGAAATTAAGATTTGGATGTTGTTTGATAATCATCACAACCTCTTCCAAAGCCGTGTTTCCGGCGCGTTCCCCAAGCCCGTTGATGGTGCATTCGATTTGTCTGGCGCCGTTGATAATCCCGGAAATCGAATTGGCAGTCGCCATCCCCAAATCGTTGTGGCAATGGCAGGACAAAATGGCTTTGTCGATATCTTTTACGTTATCTCTCAGGTATTTGATTTTTCTTCCATATTCTTCCGGCAGGCAATAACCTGTCGTATCAGGAATGTTAAGAACCGTCGCTCCCGCTTTAATGACTTCTTCGCAAACTTTTGCAAGGAAATCATTATCGGTCCTTCCTGCATCTTCTGCATAAAACTCGACATCATCTACAAAGTTCTTCGCATATTTCACCGCCTCAACAGCACGTTCTACAATGTCTTTCCTTGTGGAATTGAATTTGAATTTAATATGAGAATCCGAAGTACCGATTCCTGTATGGATTCTCGGTCTTTTTGCATACTTCAGAGCTTCCGCAGCAACTTCTATATCTTTCTTATTAGCTCTGGTAAGTCCGCAGACTTTGGCATTTTTTACAATTTTTGAAATCTCCTGAACCGACTGAAAATCTCCGGGGCTGGAAATCGGAAAACCGGCTTCAATAATATCAACACCCAAAAAATCGAGTTTCTCTGCGATAACTAATTTTTGTTTCGTATTCAGTTTACATCCCGGAACTTGCTCACCATCTCTCAGCGTCGTATCAAAAATTTCAATTTTTTCAGGATTCATAACACAGTTTTTATCTAATTTTGATATTCAAAAATAAAATTTGAACATTTGTTTATAATAGATTCAATTCAAAAAATACAATATCCGATTTGCTCAAAATAATTTATAAAAATCTGGTTATCAATTATTTAAATATTTAATTTTTACAATGTCAGAATTACAGAAAGATTTTTTATTTGTCCTTATAAAGTCACTTTCGACCTCGGAAAAGAGACAATTTAAGCTATATGTCAATCGTCTCGGAATTAATGTCGATGCAAAATTTCTTCTGCTTTTTTCTGAATTGGATAAAATGAAAGAATACAACGAGGACATCATTCTTGAGAAAAAAATATCATCGAAACAACAGCTTTCCAATCTGAAAGCGCATCTTTACAAACAGATCTTGGTAAGTCTGAGACTCAATCCAAGTCATCAGAATAACAGGATGCAACTTCGGGAACAGCTTGATTTTGCCAATATTCTTTACCAAAAAGGATTACACAAACAAGCTCTGAAAATCCTGGACAAAGCCAAACAATCGGCTATGGAGCTGGATGAAAAAACGATTGCTTCCGAAATCATCGAACTTGAAAAAGTCATTGAATCTCAATTCATTACCCGAAGTATTGATGGACGGGCTGATGAACTTATCCGCCAATCCAGCGAAATAAGCCAGCAGAACAGGTATGCGACCAAACTTTCTAATTTGTCCCTGAAATTATATAGCGAAATGTTGACGCACGGCTACATCAAAAACGATGAAGACCGGGAAAAAATCATCGACTTTTTTGATAAAAAATTAGCAAAAATAGACCTCCAAAAACTGAATTTCACAGAAAAACTCTGGTATTATAAAGCCCACGTCTGGAAAAACCAGCTTTTGCAGGATTATAAATACACCCTGAAATATGCTTATCAATGGGTAGAATTGTTTCACCAGAATCCGGAAATGATAAAAAGTCATCCGGTCTGGTATATCAAAGGCAATACTTATCTGTTCAAGCTTTTATTTATCTATGGGAGTATCAAAGGAATTGAGAAGAGTTTTGAGAAGTTCAATAATGTTGTGAAATCTGAGATTTTTGTTCATAACGAGAATTCTCAATCTTTGATTTTTCTTAATTATTATAACACTTTGATGAATCTCTATTTCATCAAAGGAGATTTTTTCAAAGGCACAAAACTGATTCCTGAGCTGGAACTTAAGATGGAAAAATTCCGTGATAAAGTGGATGAACATCATTTGTTGATACTTTATCTGAAAATTGCTTCGATGTATTTCGGAAGTAAAAATTATCAGAATACGATAAAATACGGTTTGAGAATCATTAATTCCAAAGGCAACATTCAGGAGGATTTGCTTTTCCATACAAGAATTTTGATTCTTATGGCAAAATTTGAAGCCAATTTTGATGAAGATTATGACGACTTCGTGAAAAATACGTTGAAGTTTGCTAAAAAGATGAAAAACCCATCAGATTTACATTTCAACATTGTGAATTTTTTCAAACAAATCAGTGATAAAAATTCGACTGAACAGATGTCAGCTTTCAAAGAATTTGAAAAACAACTGGAAGAATCCGAAAAAAACCGATACGACAAAAGAACACTGATGTATATCGATATCCACGGATGGATAATATCGAAAGTCAGAAATGTAGATGTTATTGAAATTATAAAAGAGAAAGTTAAGACCAAATAAATATCAATTTTCTTTAAAAAATCGCTATTTTTGCATCTTAAAAAATTTCAGTCATAATGCTAAAAATTACACTTCCTGATGGCAGCATCAGAGAATATGAAGGAGCAGTTACTCCACTACAAATTGCGCAAAGTATAAGTGACGGTTTGGCAAGAAATACCATTTCTGCAATCGTGAACGGAAAACAGACAGAAGTAGAAACCAAGATAACGGAGGATTCTACAGTGCAGCTTTTGACGTGGAATGACGATATGGGTAAAAAAGCATTCTGGCATTCATCGGCTCACTTATTGGCACAGGCGATTATGGAATTTTATCCTGATGCCAAGCTGACAATCGGGCCGGCAATCGCCAACGGGTTCTATTATGATGTAGATTTCGGAGGAAAGCCATTGTCTGAAAATGACTTCGAGAAACTGGAAAAGAAAATCCTGGAAAACGCTAAGAAAAATTCCACTTTCAACCTTCGTGAAGTTTCTAAAGCTGAAGCATTAAAAGAATATGCAGATAACCCTTTCAAAACTGAACTGATTGAAAATCTGCCTGATGGCGAAATCACTTTCGTAACGCACGATAACTTCACAGACCTTTGTAGAGGTGGTCATATCCCTTCAACAGGAATTGTGAAAGCTGTGAAAATTCTTAACGCAGCAGGAGCTTATTGGAGAGGTGATGAGAAAAATCCTCAGCTGACAAGAGTTTACGGCATCTCTTTCCCTAAACAAAAAGAGTTGGCAGAATATCTGGAAAGACTTGAAGAAGCTAAAAGAAGAGACCATAGAAAACTAGGAAAAGAATTAGGAATTTTTGCTTTTTCTGAAAAAGTTGGACAAGGTCTTCCACTTTGGTTGCCTAATGGAACCAAACTGAGAAAAAAACTGGAAGAATTCCTTTCTAAAGCTCAGAAAAAAGCAGGTTATGAATTCGTAATTTCTCCGCACATTGGAGCGAAAGAATTGTATGTAACTTCAGGGCACTGGGACAAATATGGGGCAGACAGTTTCCAACCAATCAAAACTCCGAATGAAGGTGAAGAGTTTATGCTTAAGCCAATGAATTGTCCTCATCACTGTGAAATTTATAAAACTTCACAATGGAGCTACAAAGATCTTCCAAAAAGATATGCTGAATTTGGAACTGTTTATAGATATGAGCAATCTGGAGAACTACATGGTTTGACAAGAGTTCGTGGGTTTACTCAGGATGATGCGCACCTTTTCTGTACTCCGGATCAATTGATGGAAGAATTCAAGAAAACAATTGACTTGGTTCTTTATGTTTTCGGATCGCTTGGATTTGGAGATTTTACAGCCCAGATTTCTTTAAGAGATCCAGAAAATACTCAGAAATATATTGGTTCTGATGAAAATTGGGAAAAAGCAGAAAACGCCATTGTAACTGCAGCAACAGAAAAGGGATTGAAAACCGTAACTGAATATGGAGAAGCTGCTTTCTATGGACCGAAATTAGACTTTATGGTAAAAGATGCTTTGGGAAGAAGCTGGCAGTTGGGAACAATCCAAGTGGATTACAATTTACCAGAAAGATTCGATCTTTGGTATACCGGAAATGACAACGAAAAACACAGACCGGTGATGATTCACAGAGCGCCGTTTGGTTCTATGGAGAGATTCATTGCGATTCTGATTGAAAATACTGCAGGAGATTTCCCACTTTGGCTGAGTCCTGAGCAATTTACGATTCTTCCAATCAGCGAAAAATATGTCGGATATGCAAATAAAGTTTCACAATTATTAGAAAATCACGATATTAGCGGATTAATTGACGATAGAAACGAAAAAACGGGCAAAAAAATCCGTGATGCAGAATTGAAGAAGATTCCATTTATGTTGGTTGTTGGAGAAAATGAAGAGCAGAATGGAACAATTTCTGTAAGGAGAAGAGGCGAAGGTGATCTTGGAGCAATGAGTATTGAGGACTTCGTCAATTATTTCAAAAAAGCTGCTGATACAGGTTTCGAATTCGGAGTCAATTAAGAAATTAAAAATATTTATTAGTTATATAAGTATTTATCAATAAAGTTAAACCATAAAATTATAATACAATAGCACAGAAATTTAACAACAGAGGAAGAGGCCCAATGCGCCGACCTGTTCAGGAAGATTTACATCAGATTAATGAAAAAATCAGAGCTAAAGAAGTTCGTCTTGTTGGAGACAACGTAGAGCCTGGAGTTTATCCATTATCAAAAGCTTTAGAAATTGCAAGAGATCAGGAATTAGATCTTGTAGTTATTTCGGACAAAGCAGAGCCTTACATTTCTCGTATTCTGGATTATAAAAAATTCTTATACGAGCAAAAGAAAAAGACAAAAGAACTAAAAGCGAAGCAAGTAAAAGTTGTTGTAAAAGAGATTAGATTTGGACCTCAAACCGATGATCACGATTACGAATTCAAGAAAAAGCATGCTGAAAAATTCTTGGAAGAAGGTTCTAAACTGAAGACTTATGTTTTCTTCAAAGGACGTTCTATCATCTTCAAAGATCAAGGAGAAATCCTTCTTTTAAAATTAGCTCAAGACCTAGAACATGTTGGAAAAGTTGACCAGCTTCCTAAGCTTGAAGGAAAGAGGATGATTATGATGATGAGTCCTAAAAAGCCTGCAAAATAATATTGAGCAATTTCAATTAATATATAAAACCTCAAATTAGTTTGAGGTTTTTCATTGTAACATGGATTATTAAAGTCTAGGTTTCAGATTTTTTTTGTAATTTTGCAAACTATTATTCCTAATTATGTTTAGGAATCAAAAGAGAATATTGATAACAAACTATAAAAAGCAGAACAATGCCAAAATTAAAAACGAAATCAGGTGCTAAAAAGCGTTTTGCTCTTACCGGAACTGGTAAGATCAAAAGGAAGAATGCTTTCAAAAGCCACATCTTGACTAAGAAAGAAACTAAGCAAAAGAGAAATCTAACGCAAACTTCTTACGTTGCTGCTGTGGACACTAAGAGTGTTTTGAGACAATTAGCAATTAAGTAGTTTTTATAAATCTATATCCGGTTTATAAGAATTCAAAACAAATTCAACAATTTAACCCTGAAATGGAGCCACTAAGAGTAATGAAACAGTTACCGCACATTTCAAAAAAAACAATTTAAATTATGCCAAGATCAGTAAATTCTGTAGCGTCCAGAGCGCGTAGAAAAAAAGTATTAAAGCAGGCTAAAGGTTTTTTCGGTAGAAGAAAGAATGTTTGGACTGTAGCTAAAAACGCGGTAGAAAAAGCAATGCAATATGCTTACCGTGGTAGAAAAGAGAAGAAAAGAAACTTCAGAAGCCTTTGGGTAACTCGTATCAATGCGGGTGCCAGAGAGCACGGATTGTCTTACTCTCAGTTTATGGGAGCTCTTAAGAAAAACAACATCGAGCTTAACAGAAAAGTTCTTGCAGACCTTGCAATGAACCATCCAGAAGCTTTTAAAGCTGTTGTAGATCAAGTAAAATAATTACAAATCTTTGTTATCAATATAAAATCCTGAGAAATATCTCGGGATTTTTTTATTTTTGCTAAAATCCCTATCAATAATGACAAAAAGAATTATACTTTCTTTCATTTTAATAGCATCTGTTCAGATTTCAAAAGCGCAGACTTTTATACAAGCTTATCAAGACAGAGCTAATCAGGTTTCTCAAACCAATATCAATACGTATTTACAAGAATTTGAAGCACTTGGCGTAAAAAGAACAGGAACAACTCAAAATACCAACACCTTTAATTGGATTAAAAATAAATACACATCCTTTGGTTACACAACAGATGATTTTTTTGAACACTCTTGGACTGCAAGCGGTTACTCTTCCAAAAATCTTATTGTCACAAAAACCGGCACGCTTTATCCAAATAAATTCGTGATTGTATGCGGACATTTCGATTCTATCAACGGCCCCGGAACCAACGATAATGGAAGCGGCACATCCATTATTCTGGAAATCGCAAGGATTCTGAAAAACGTCCCTACTGATTACTCTATCAAGTTCATCCACTTCTCCGGTGAGGAACAAGGCCTTTTGGGAAGTTCGAGGTATGTTTCACAAATCGTAAACGGAACCAATCCTAAAATGGACATCAAAGTGGTTGTAAATCTAGATCAAGTTGGTGGGTTAGCAACAAAAGCGAATACAAAACTTTATCACGATAGAGATCAAGCTTCTCCAAGTAGCAACAATGCAGCCGCAGCAGCCGCTGTTCAGGAATTAGCAAACTGCACATTATTATATTCTCCGTTGGCAGTAGATTTTGACCCTGCGGAAAGCACAGATTACGTTCCTTTTCAACAGAATGGTGAGATTATCACCGGATATTGGGAATACGAAGGTGGTTACAACAATCCTTATGTTCATACTGCGAACGACCTTTTAATTAATATGGATCCAGCCTATGTGTTGAACGTTGGCAAATCTGCAATTGGCTCTATACAGCATTTTGCAGTGGCTTCTATTACCACTTTGGCGGTAGAAGACTTATCAATTTTAAAAAAATTGGAATCTGTAGAATTTTATCCAAATCCTGCTAAAAATATTTTGAATTTGAAAATTGATAACACAATAAAAAACTTTACTTTTGAAATAACCGACATGAATGGAAGTAAGATTTTGGTTCAAAAAGAAAATTCAAACCAAATTGATGTCACAAATTTACAGCCTGGAATTTACCTAGGAACAATTTCAAGCCATAGTAAACGTATTTCTAAAAAAATTATTATAGAATAAACAAAAAAAATCGTTTATAATATAAATCCTAAGCAAATACTTAGGATTTTTTATTTTTTATTAAATATTTTATCCAACGTTAACGTTATTCAATAAATTCTAAAATTAAAACCATGAAAACTAAATTATTCGCCATTTTGACTGTGCCATTTTTTCTAATCTCATGTTCACGAAGTGAAGATACAATAGAAGAAACACCTCAGGAAACACCATTTTTTAATTTGAAAGTAGGAAATGAGTGGATATATAAGACCTATACCAGACCAGATTATACTTCTGAATTCAAATTCTCTGGTAAAATCGATACTTTAAAAATTGTTGATGAAGTTATTTTAAATAATAAAAATTATGTAAGAGTAAGACATAGTATTAAAAACAATCAAAATTATGAAAATTATGAGTATTGGAGAGTGAATGAAAAAGGGCATTTACTTAGTCTCGATCAATACTTATTTAATTCGGGAAATGATTCTGAAGAATATGTAAAACATCCAGGGAAAGATTTTTCATACTCATATAAACAAGATTATAATTTAGTCGCTGGTTATATGGGAACTATACTTTATAAATTATATCCTAATGAAACAATGACTGTAGAAAATCATAACTACACGGTCTCTCCGTATAAAGGTATCTTTACTCCTAGTAATCTAAACCCTGTACAACTTTCAAAAACTGTAAATAGTGATTATGTAGAAAATATTGGTTTGATTAGATATGTAAATCATGCTGTTACAGGAACTAGTAATTCCGAGGATCGTCTTGTAAGTTATTCCCTGAAATAATTCAAAAGAATTCTATCACAACAAAAATCATAAGCCTTATTCCTAAGGCTTATTTTTTTATCATTAACAAAAACATTAGATTTGTTCTTAATAAAAATTAGACATATGTTTTTATCAAAACACTCTTTTAAAAAAATCTCAACGATCTCATTACTTGGGATTTCTGCATTATATTTTGCTCAGGAAAAAAATGAAATAGTCAACGAAGATTATTTAAAAACTCATATCTATTTCCTTGCTTCCGATGATTTACAAGGAAGACTTACCGGTTCTGAAGGAGAAACCAAAGCAGCCAATTATCTTTCTGCAGAATTCAAAAAATTAGGATTGAAGCCTTACGAAGGAAAAGATTATATTCAAAACTTTGAATACAGTGTCAAGTTAAATCCTCATGATGACAAAACATCCACAGCCGTAAAAGGTAAGAACGTAATTGCTGTTCTTGACAATAAAGCTCAGAAGACCATTGTAATCGGTGCACATTATGACCATCTCGGACTTAACGAACATCACAATTCCACGCTTGCCAACTCCGAAGGACAAATCCATAATGGTGCCGATGACAACGCTTCCGGAACAGCCGCCGTTCTAGAATTAGCAAGAATGTTCTCGCAAAATAAAACAAAGGAAAATGTCAATTATGTTTTTGCATTGTTCTCCGGGGAAGAAGATGGATTGATGGGTTCAAAAAAACTGGCAGAAACCATCAAAACAAACTATCCGAACACAATTCTCATGATCAATATGGATATGGTTGGACGACTTAATAGCAACAAAGACCTAACCGTCGGTGGTGTTGGAACCTCTCCTATTCTAACAGAGCTAGTAAAAAAACACAAGCCAGAAGGGATTAATCTAGCTTTAGATGAATCCGGTGTCGGGCCAAGTGATCACACTTCCTTTTATCTGAAAGATATTCCAGTTCTTTTCTTATTCACAGGAACGCACACCGATTATCACAAGCCTACTGATGATGCGGATAAAATCAATTATTCGGGTGAGAAAGTAATCACTAAATATGTTTTTGATTTGGCCAATGCTTTGGGTAACGAAAAAGAAATCCCATTCACCAAAACCAAAGTAGCTGCTACCAAATCAGTTCCTAAATACAAAGTCAGCCTTGGAATTATGCCTAACTATGCCGACAGTACAGATGGGATGGGTATCGATGGCGTGATAGACAACAGACCAGCTGCCAACGCAGGAATTTTACAAGGTGATATCCTTACCAAAATCGGAAAATGTGAGGTAAAGGAAGTTTATTCTTATATGGATTGTCTTGCCAAAGTCAACGCCGGAGAAGAACATCCTGTAACCGTGAAACGTAACGGTGAAGACAAAATTTTCAATGTGAAATTCTAAATAAAAAAGCAGCGAACAAAATAGTCGCTGCTTTCGTTTTTTTAAATAACTATCATTTTATTAATTCTTAATGAATTTCTGAACGATATCAGTTCCTTTTATTTTTAGTAAATAAACACCTTTACTAAGGTTAGATACATTAATCACATTATTATTTGAAGTAATGCTGGATTCAGAAACTTTTCTTCCGTCTAAGCTGTATATCTCCGCAGTTTCTGCTTTTTTGAAATTCATAGAAACTGTTAAACTTTCACTTACCGGATTCGGATAGATTGAAACAGAGTTTTTAGAAATATCAGCCACAGCAAGATTAACACATTGATACGCCGGCAATGTATATCCGGTAGTTGTCAATTCTTCCGTAATTATATTAACATCATCACACGTGAAGCCATAAGTTCCCAACATATCGATAGCCGCCTGTCTTACTGCTACAGCAGCAGTTTGCTGATTACCTGAAGAATTGGTCATAGCAAGCCCTTCCAAGAATATACGGTCTGTTTTTTCTTTACCAATTCTATCATAGATTCTCATTAAAGATGTTACCCAGATTTGTCCATCTGTATGAATAGTTCCAGTAAGTCCTGTAGGATATTTTCTAGTGTAGTTAGTTATACGTCCGTTCCAACATACATTATGACCATCCCAGCTAAACATCCAGTTATACTGCGGTTCATTAGAAGCCCATTGGTTCAGACTTCTACTATAGGACATTGCCCAATAGTCTCCGGAACCTTCTCCCAGACCTTGAGCCGAAGAAGATTTAAGTCCCGTCACCCAGTGATGAATGGCGTGGCCCAACTCGTGCAAAACGACATCCGCATCCTCGGCATCATCTACACAGCCTTCCCCGAAAGCCAATCTCTGAGAGCTTGGGATGAAATGTGAATTATCCTCACCGCTTAATCCATGTGGATCTACCAGTATAATACCGCCATTAAGCGTTGATTTACAATCTATACCTAAAGTTTCATTAATATAAGCAAGACTTCTATCAATATGATAAAAAGAATTTACAGCTTCGAAACCTTGATCATTTCTATTAAATAAGAAATCGGGTGAAGCTTGGGTAAATAAACCTGTAGAAGGTGATTCAAAATCTGCAATCTGAACGTATTTACTTTTCAGACTGTAAACACCATTTGAAAATGTAATATCCGGCAGGGTAACCAAACTTCTTGCTGCGTCCAAACTTGCGTTTGTAGCATCATTATTATCAACATAATCTCCTCCATAAGCTACATGTGCTCTAGACAATGGATCCGGGTCAAAGATATAAGCCGTTCCCCCAGCTTTCATTTCAGATTGCGTTTGCTTTGACTTTTTCTTTCTCTTATCATCATGATGATAATTTGCTATATCCAGAACTCTGATCACTTCTCCAGAATGTGCATCTACCATAATCTCCCAATCTCCAGGAGTTTCGTAAGAGTTGATAATAACCCTGTGAACTAATTTTGTTTCGCCAGAATCTGTCAAAAATACATACAGATCATTTTCCTGATGTGTGATATCACCTTTGATATCAGCTGCAACCTTTGCTTTTTCAAAAGCGTCAACCTTGCTAAATATTGGTGTAGTATTAACTTGCTTTAGTCTTTTGGAAACAGGCACATCTGTAGCATAAGTCACTTCTCCTTGTTTATTGAAGTGTACAGCGATATCGCCTTCATAGACCGGAATACCATTAATAGTCTGTTGAAATCTAAGAGTCTCCCCTGACAAACTTTTTCTTGAAGATTTAAAGTCAAAGTTATCTGTAGAACTGATTCCTGTTTTATTCGAGTTTTTGAACATCCAGTCTCTTGCCTTCGATTCTAATGTTGTGGTCTGTGCATACATCGTAGAAAACGTTAATGCAAAACTCGCAACCAAAAAGTTGATTTTTAAATTCATACGTATTTTTTATAATTTAACGCAAAATAGCAATTTTAAATTAAAATACCATTATTAAAATCAATAAATACGATTTTTAATTAGTGAAATGAAAACCAACCAATATATTCTGAAGATAAAGATAGAATACTATTTTTAAATTTTAGTTTCTACAATTCCCGAATATTCCGAAACGTTAAGTTAATCCTAGGTTTCATTGGTCTGGTAGATTTGGCAATCCGATGTTCCCAGTTAGTCTGTAAATCACCTTTCATAATTAGTAATGAACCGTGCTGAAGAGGCAAAGAATATTTATTTTGATGATTGTCCTTTTTTCGAAAATCAAAATTTCTTACTTCTCCGAAACTGACAGATGCAATGACAGGACGATTACCCAATTCACTTTCCTTATCCCGATGCCAAGCTACCGAATCATTCCCGTCTCTGTAAAAATTGAGCAAGACAGAATTAAATTGATGATTAGTCAATTTTTGGATTTTGTATTTCAAACCTAAAAGCTCCGGTGTCCAAGCATTGACACTGAATTCGTTGCCTCCTAAGTGATAAGATTTTTCATCATCACCATACCAAGCGGTTAGACGTGGGGTCAAGACTTCCTTATCAAACAATTTTTGTGTACTTTGTTTCCAAGGAACAGTTTCTATTAGTATTTTTTCAATTTTTGTTGCTCTTTCCTCAGGCAAAAAATGTTCGTTATAATCTAATAAATCAGTAGGAAATTGGTAATATTCGCCCGAATCAAATAAACTGAGTTGCATATCTGGAATTTATTTGGAATTCGAAACTTTGTTGTCCAACTCTTTGATATCTTTTCTAATTTCCAGAAGCATATCTTTCAAGTTATAATTCTCAAAATTATCGGGTTCAAAATCTTCCGGAAATATTCCCGATGCATATTGCCAGATTTCCACAATCTCACTCAACGGAATCTCATAAGGTTTGTAAAAAGAATTATCAGCAGCAACCTCGATGGATTTTTTCTTTTGAGCTTTAAAACGTTTGTAAGAAATCCCGTCATTCAAAGTCACGAAAATGTAGCTTTTGTTGACTTTCAAATCTTCAATATCTTCCACATATTTTCCGATGATAAACGAACCATCTTTGAAGGGTGGCATAGAGTCGCCTTGTGCAGGGAAGGCTCTATATTTTCCATTGGTTAAAAACGGCAATGAAATCCTCTGAAGACCTTCAATATATTCTGGGTCACTGTAACCAGAAAGATATCCCATTGATGCTTTTTGAGGAATAATTTCGATACTGTTATTTCCTGATTCATCAACAATAATTGGAAGGACAATTCTATTATCCGGCAGGTTCATCATTTCTTCCAAAGGATATTTTCTGATATCCACTGTCAGAAGCAAATCAATACTGATATGAAAAAACTTCGATATTGTAATCAAAACATCATACGGAGGCTCGGAACGTCCATCTTCGTACGAAACGTATCTCGACCTTGTGATAATTAAAGTATCTGCCAGCTCTTGTTGAGTTGTCATTTTCTTAGCTCTCAAAAACCTGATGTTATCTGAAAAAATAGACATTGTTATAATTTATAACAACAAATATAACAATAATGTTTTAAAATGTAACTAATTTTGACATTTAAGAAATCTACTTCTTTTTTTGATATGTACGCACTCCTGGACTGTAACAACTTTTTTGTTTCCTGCGAAAGAACATTAGATTCTACACTAGAAAATCAACCTGTGGTTGTTTTGTCTAATAATGATGGTTGTGTGGTTTCCAGAAGTAACGAAGCTAAGGCTCTTGGAATTCCAATGGGAGCTCCTGCTTTCAAATACAAAGACTTGTTTGCAGAACATAATGTCAGGGCATTTTCTGCAAAATTTGAACTTTATAATTTTCGAAGTCAGCAAGTAATGAAAATGGCAAAAAGCTTTGTGACAGATTATGAAGTTTATAGCATTGACGAATTATTCTTAGACTTCCACGGTTTCAAATATTTTGATTTGAATGACTATTGTTGTCAAATCCGAAAGCAGATTAAAGACGAACTCAAACTTCCTGTAAGCATCGGTTTAGCTCCAACTAAAACGCTCTGTAAAATTGCCAATCATATGGTAAAAAAAGATACTGAGAAATATTCCGACGGCGTTTACATTATGGATTCAAAAGAGAAAATAGAATCTGCATTGAAAGATTTGGATATCGGAGATGTTTGGGGAATCGGGAGAAAATCTGCCGCAAAAATGATGGATAACGGGGTTTATAAAGCTTGGGACTTGCTAGCTAAACCTGAAATGTGGGTAAGAAAAATTCTAGGAATCCAAGGCATCAGAATGATTAACGAATTGAAAGGAATTCCTCAACTGGAACTCGATTCTCCGTCTGCAAAAAAATCAATTGTCGTGAGTAGAAGTTTTATGAAAATGGTTACCAACAAAGAAGAAATTGCGGAACGCATCGAAACTTTTGCCATCTATTGTGCCGAGAAATTGAGGAAACAAAATTCCTGCTGCAAAGTCATCAGCGTTTTCATTCAAACCAATCGATTTCGAAAAGAATTGGGCGAATATAAAGACGGATTTTCTATTGTCTTACCCAATCCAAGCAGTTCGTCTATCGTTCTGGCAAAGTATGCGAATTCGATTTTTGAAGCGATTTTCAAAGAAGGATTCTATTATAAAAAAGCCGGCGTTATGGTCTCGAGTTTTGTTCCAGATAACGAAAGATTGATTAATCTTTTTGAAGAAGATATCGATTCTAAACACATTCCTATTATGAAAGCCATTGACAAGCTTAATTCAAAATATGGAAAAGACAAAATTCGTCTGGGCGGAATGTCGGGAAAAAACACTTACGGAAGAGCAACGCTTTCTCCGGAATATGAAGAGTTTTTGAAGAATAATATCTTACCTGAAGCCAATTATAGATTTCATTAAAAACAAAAAACTATCAAAACTGATAGTTTTTATTTTATACTATTTCTGAACTTAATCCTCTATCAAGCAAAGCCTGATTCATGGGTTTAAGTTTTTCTAACGCTCCGGTCTTTACAGTACATTTTCCTTTGTAATGAACAAGAATCGTACATTGTTCCGCTTGTTCCAAAGTATGCTCACAAATTTCAATCAAACATTCTATCACAAAATCGAATGTATTGACATCGTCATTATGAAGCACCAATTTATATACTTCATCTTCTTCTTCCAAAACCAATACTTCTTCCTCGTACTGGCGTTTTGGCTGGTCATAAGACTTATTATTATAGATTTTCATTTTTAAGCTTCTGTGATTTCGTCTGTGATATCTTCAATCAAAGATTTGTTATAGAACAATTCAACCAATTCCACACTTTTGTTCTGCATTTTAAGAATCTTAAAATGATAAGCGCCGTAATCGAATTCTTGATTTTCTTCGGGAATATCTTGTAATTCATTCAGAATGAAACCTGCTAACGTGTTATATTCTCCTTCTTCGGAAAGTGGAATTTTTCTTGGTAATTGTTCGTTGATTTCGTCCAAAGGTTGCGTTGCCTTTACCCAAAAAGTATTCTCTCCTACTTTGTCAACAATCTTATCTTCTTCATCTTCCTCATCTTGGATTTCTCCAACCAATTCTTCCAGAATATCTTCCAGCGTAATGATACCTTCGGTTCCACCAAATTCATCAATGACAATCGCCATATGTTGTTTCTTGAATTGAAATACTTTCAATAAATCGGAAATCTTCTTACTTCCTACAACAAAGAATGCTTCTCTCATTAGACCTTTCAAATCTTCGTGAGTCAATTCGCCTTTACTTTTGATGTATTCTCTTATGATTTCTTTAGTATAGAAAATACCTACAATATTATCAATAGAACCTTCATAAACAGGAATACGAGAATATCCACTATCCATTATCTGAGAAATAATTTCTTCCGTGTTATCTTCGATGTCGATAGAAGAAATATTCTGTCTCGTAATCATAATTTGCTTTGCATTGTGGTCTGTAAAATCAAATGCATTTTTTATGATTTCATAATTTTCTTCTTCAATTTCTCCACTGTCGGCAGATTGTTTTACCAACAACTGAAGCTCTTCCGTAGAGTGAATATCGTGTTCCGAAGCTGGATGAATTTTAATCACTCTTAAAAATCCATTAGATAATGAATTCATCAACCAAATGAATGGACGGAAAACGTTGTAAAACAAATGCAACGGATAAGCAATGAAAAGTGTTGTAGATTCTGACTTTCTAATAGCAATTGACTTTGGAACCAATTCTCCAAATACAATATGCATCACAGTAATCAATAAGAAACTACAAACCACAGAGATTGTTGTCACTGTTGTTTGAGCTAATTCTATATTCAGTGAATGGAAAATAGATTCTATAATATGATGTAAAGCGCTTTCTCCAACCCAACCTAATGCAAGTGACGCCAAGGTAATTCCTAATTGAGTTGCTGACAAGTAAGCGTCAAGATTTTTGATAATGTTTTCGGCTTGTTTAGCCATTGTGTTTCCCTCGGCAGCTTTTAACTGGATTTGGGAGTATCGTACTTTGACGATTGAAAATTCGGCGGCTACGAAAAAGCCATTTAGAAGAACTAAAAATAATGCAATGAGAAGTTTGACTAAACTATCGGGGTCCATTTAATGTGTTTATATACAATATCTGCAAAGATAGATATTTTTTTTAATTTGAATTTGTACTGTGTATTAAGTCTGAGAAAATGATTGAAACAGGGAATCTAACGCAGCCCGACTTGAGCGGAAATCCTTTTAACGCAACGCAGTGGAGTGAAAAGATTGGGAGCGGAAGGCGGATTAAGCTGCCCAAAATAATAAAAAGCACTGAAGTTTGACCTCCAATGCTTTTTATAACTAACTACTAACTTTAACTTATCTTTATATTAACTGTTCTTAAGAGCCTCTGCTCCGGAAACAATTTCTAATATCTCATTGGTAATGGCAGCCTGTCTTGCTTTGTTGTAGAAGATTCTCAGTTCGTTTCTAAGAGCTTCTGCATTATCGGTTGCCTTGTGCATTGCCGTCATCCTTGCACCGTGTTCTGATGCTACGGAATCCAAAACAGCTTTGAAGATTTGAGTTTTGATGGACTTAGGAATCAATGTTTCCAAAATCTCCTGTCTTCCCGGTTCGAAGATATAATCTACATTAACCTCAGAAGTTGTTTTCTCCGCTGAAACAGCAATTGGCAAAACCTGCTCAGTAACGACTTCCTGCGTTGCAGCGTTGATAAATCTGTTGTAAACAACATAGACCTTATCAAATTTTCCCGCTTTGAAATCCTTCATTACTTTGCCGGTCATATTTGAAACGTGGTCAAAAGAAAGGTTGTCAAACAGAGAACTGTGGTTTTCGTAAACCGTTCTGTTTTTTCTCAACGCATCAAAAGCTTTTTTACCGATTGTCAAAACTTCAACCTCTACATTTTCGTTAGCTGCGAACTGAATGTTCAATTCTTTGATAACCGAAGAGTTGAAAGCTCCGGCCAAACCTCTGTTGGAAGTTACGGTAATGAAAAGGACTTTTTTCACTTCTCTTTCTACTGCGAACTCAGAGATGTTTTCTGCATCAGAAGCTGCACTTACATTCTCTATAATCTCCTGAAGTTTTTCAGAATAAGGTCTCAGCATTACGATTGCGTCCTGTGCTTTTTTTAGTTTCGCTGCGGAAACCATTTTCATAGCACTTGTAATCTGCATCGTAGAAGATATAGATGAAATTCTGCCTCGTATTTCTTTTAAGTTTGCCATTCTAAATATTCAAAGTTTCAAATTCAGAGTTTAAAGTTCATTAAACTCTGAACATTGAATTTTTTTAATTATACTTCGCTGCAAGGTCAGTTGCAACTTGTTTCAAAGTACCTGTGATCGAATCGTCAATCTTACCAGCTTTAAGTGCTGACATTACTTCAGGGTGTTTGTTCTTCAGGAAGTCAACATACTCCACCTGGAATTCTTTAACTTTTCTGATTGGAACATTTCTCAATAAGTTCTCAGTTCCTGCATAAATCATTGCAACCTGATTTTCTACCGGAATTGGAGAGTTAACCGGCTGCTTAAGAAGCTCCACGTTTCTTTCACCTTTAGAGATTACCGCAAGCGTTGCAGCATCCAGGTCAGAACCGAACTTAGCAAACGCTTCCAATTCTTTATATTGAGCTTGGTCTAGTTTCAAAGTACCAGACACTTTTTTCATAGATTTGATCTGAGCATTACCTCCTACTCTCGATACAGAGATACCAACGTTAATCGCCGGACGAACCCCAGAGTTGAATAAATCAGACTCCAAGAAAATCTGTCCGTCTGTAATAGAAATTACGTTTGTAGGGATATATGCAGAAACGTCACCCGCCTGAGTTTCGATAATTGGAAGCGCAGTTAAAGAGCCACCTCCTTTTACGATTGGTTTAAGAGTCTCTGGAAGGTCGTTCATCTGAGCAGCAATCGTATCATCAGCGATAACTTTCGCAGCTCTTTCCAACAATCTTGAGTGAAGGTAGAAAACGTCCCCTGGATAAGCCTCACGTCCCGGTGGTCTTCTCAATAGAAGAGAAAGTTCACGGTAAGCAACCGCTTGTTTTGACAAATCATCATAAACAATCAAAGCTGGTCTACCAGTGTCTCTGAAGAACTCACCGATAGATGCACCTGCCATTGCAGAATAAACCTGCATTGGAACCGGGTCAGAAGCGTTAGCAGCTACAACAACTGTGTAAGCCAGAGCACCTTTGTCTTCTAATGTTTTAACAATTTGAGCTACAGTCGAAGCTTTTTGTCCGATTGCAACATATATACAATATACTGGTTGTCCAGCATCATAAAATTCTCTTTGATTGATAATGGTATCAATAGCCACAACTGTTTTACCAGTTTGTCTGTCACCAATAATCAGCTCTCTTTGTCCTCTTCCTACCGGAATCATTGAGTCAATCGCAACGATACCAGTTTGTAATGGTTCAGTTACCGGCTGACGGAAGATAACACCCGGAGCTTTTCTCTCCAATGGCATCTCATAAAGTTCACCACCAATTGGTCCTTTACCATCGATTGGGTTTCCTAATGTATCAACAACTCTACCAAGCATTCCTTCACCAACTTTGATAGAAGAGATTCTTTGAGTTCTTTTTACAGTATCCCCTTCTTTTACCAATTTGGATTCACCCAAAAGTGCAACCCCAACATTATCTTCTTCAAGGTTAAGAACGATACCTTCTACTCCAGCCTCGAATTTTACCAATTCTCCGTACTGTACGTTCTCCAAACCGTAAACACGAGCAATACCGTCACCTATCGTAAGAACAGTACCAACTTCTTCTACGTTAGATTGGGTATCGAAATTTGCTAATTGCTGCTTCAGTATCGCTGATACTTCTGCCGGATTTATTTCTGCCATTATATGGTTGTTTTTTCTTAATTAAGTTGAAATTCTTTTTTAATATTGCCCAGCTTAGTTCTCACTGAAGCATCGATTTGCTGGTCACCGATTCTTAGGATATAACCTCCAAGAATTTCCGGTTTGATAATCGTTTCCAAATCGTAGTTAGAAACATTCACCATTTTGGAATCAGCAATGATTTTCTGAATATTATCTTGTGATAAAGCAGTTGCAGAAACCAAAGTAATACGTTGCGTACCTTTGATATCCTCTACTTTATTGATGAATTCCTGAGCAATATTCTTAAGCTGCGCTTCTCTCCCTTGCTTGATAACCAATCTGATAATATTTTTAGAAACGGGAGAAAAATCTTTGAATATTTCTAAAGCAATCGCTTCTTTCTTTCTTGAATCAATGATTGGCGTGTTCACAAACTGATTCAGTTCTTTAGAAGAAGACATTATTTTCACAATATCCTTCATCTCTCCGAAAACAGCTTCCGTATTACCAGATTCCTGAGTGAAATCCAATAAACCTTGTGCGTATCTTTTAGCTACTTTAGATGTTAACATCCTGATTAGTTAAGGTTAGATTTGTTAAGAATATTTTCTACCAAAGCGTTCTGAGCGCTATCGTTGTTCAATTTCTCTTTTAGGATACTTTCAGCGATGTTCACAGACAAAGTTCCGATTTGAGTTTTGATGTCTGCCATTGCAGCATTTTTCTCAGTCTGGATAGATTGTCTTGCAGCCTCAATCATTTTTTCGCCTTCTACTTTAGCAGAATCTTTAGCCTGATTTACGATTTTGTCTTTCATTTCTCTAGCTTCTTTCAAGATACCATCTCTCTCTGCTCTGGCTTCGCGAAGAATTCTTTCGTTATCTTCTTTCAACTGTGCCATCTCTTGTTTAGCTAATTTAGCCTGATTAAGAGCATCGATGATAGAAGTTTCTCTCTCGTCGATAGATTTAAGAATTGGTTTCCAAGCAAATTTTCCTAATACGAAAAGTAAGATCAAGAAAATGATGGACTGAATGATAAATAATCCTGATGAAAACTGATGAAGTAATTCCATTATATAGTGAGATTAATTTTTTATAAATTTTTAAATTAAACATTGTTGCAGCCAACCGCTACAACAATGTTTATGATTTTGTTGGGCTTATGATGCGAATAACGCAGCGAAAGCAACACCTTCTACTAGTGCAGCAGCAATAAGCATAGCAGTTTGGATTTTACCAGATTGTTCCGGTTGTCTAGCGATTGCTTCAAGAGCAGCAGCACCAATTTTTCCAAGACCGATACCTACACCTAGTACAATAAGACCTGCACCAATAATTCTAGGGATTTCCATAATATATAATTTAAAAAATTGTTTTTATAATTTCAATTAATGAGCGTGTTCATGCTCATGTTCTTCTACCGCCATACCAATAAACAAAGCTGAAAGCATTGTAAAGATATAAGCCTGCAAGAACGCTACTAATACTTCTAATAAATAGATTACGAATGTCAAGAACGGGAATGCAACACCTGCAATCCAATTTTCGAAAATGTAAATCGAACCGATCAAAGTCATTACAACGATGTGACCCGCTGTCATATTCGCAAAAAGTCGAATCATCAATGCAAAAGGCTTGGTCAAAGTCCCCAACAGTTCGATTGGCATCATGATAAACTTCATTGGAACAGGAACACCTGGCATCCAGAAGATATGTTTCCAGTAATCTTTTGAGCCTGAGAAAGTCGTAATCAAATAAGTCATAATTGCCAGGAAGAATGTAATAGCAATATTACCGGTTACGTTAATCCCAAAAGGCATCAAACCTAAAACGTTAAGGAATAAGATGAAGAAAAACACAGTCAATAGATAACCCATAAATCTCTTATACTTATGTCCGATGTTAGGAATCGCAATATCATCTCTTACAAAAATAATGATTGGCTCTAAGAATTTTGCTGCACCTGTTGGAACAAGAGATTTCTTGTAAGACCTAGCCATTCCTCCGAACAACACAATCATCAGAAGTGCAACTAAGAAAATAACCAAAACACTTTTTGTAATTGACAAGTCCAAAACTCTTTTTTCAGTTGGGTGATGGTCTTTATCTAGTGTTATAGTTCCTTTAGAATCTGTTCTATAGATTTTTTCGTGATGAAGTATATAGAATTTACCGTCACTTTCTACCGGAGAACCGTGAATAAACTCGTGCCCGTCCACACCTTCCGTATTACTCATAAAGAAATGAAATCCTTCATCGTAAATAATTACCGGCAAAGGAAAACCAATATGATGACCGTCTTTAACCATCAAGGCAACATCGTGAGCATCCAAAATGTGATGGTCTACGAATTCTTTAACTTCCTTAGTCCTCTCTTCTTTTCCAGAAAGTTCCGGAGTTTCAGTTACAGGCTTACCGTGTTGATTTTCAACATTTTCGTGTTGAGCAAAAGCAGTTGCAAACATCAATAAACTGTAAAATAAAATTGCCGTTTTCTTTAGCATCGGTAGATTTTTTTTTCGTTTTGCAAAAATAGACTATTTTTTTTCTTTTGAAGAATAATTTTACTGTTTTT
The DNA here is from genome assembly GCA_003248755.1 of Chryseobacterium sp. GTDB lineage: Bacteria > Bacteroidota > Bacteroidia > Flavobacteriales > Weeksellaceae > Epilithonimonas. The sequence goes on from QFQW01000018.1 coordinate 32,634, forward strand.
TGTCATAATTAATTAACTGAATTGCATAGTACGTAAGCAACGCCGTCAGAACAAAATATGGAACAATAAAATGAAACTTATAATTAGGGATTTCTTCAAAATAAAGCTTATTTTTTATCAAATACATCATCCCGAATTTCACCAAAATAAGCCCTATTACAGCAAGGCCGAGAAACTGCGGAACGATTCTGTTGATGAGAATAATCAAAGTTATCATCATCATAAAAATGATACTCAAGAAAAGATAAAACTTGATAATTGTAACTTCATTAAGATGAAAAACGAATTTCCAAAGTATAAAATGGATGATAAATGTGATAAAAAATATCACACTGATGATAATATTACTTTTGTTTTGCATTCTCTTCTTCTTTATTTAAAATCTCAAGTCGTTTCAAAGTTGTATATAAGGACAAGCAAAGTCCACTGAGTCCAATTACTAAAACCAAAACATTGGAACCCGTTTCAAAATACAAATCCAGTTGGTGTCCGCCCCAAAAAGCAATCCCAATAATAAATAACATCTGAAAAACAACAGATGAATACTTTCCATATTTTCTAAGGGAATCGGAGGCGTTATTTTTTTTGTCTTCCAATTTTTTGATTTTTGCAAAAGTAAGGAAAGTATTTATCTTATTTGTATCGGAGATTTTAACACAAAGTGTACAAAGATTTCTTTTGACATTATTAAAAATATTTTAGGTTCACAAAGACGCTTTGCTTATCAAAGAAATATAATTGTAACATCTAATTTGTCATTCCGTAGGAATCTCGACAGCTAAGTTTAGATTGACTTCGTCGAACCACTTCGTTAGGTTTCCTACGGAATGACAATATTGTATTTAATGCTAAATGTGGTTTTTACGTTGAATCTGCAGCCCGAATTATCTCCTATTTATTATATTATTTTATTTGAATCGATGAATCTCGTTCCTCGATTTGAGCGGAAATCCTTTTTTGCTTGGACTTAGGTTCTATTTAGATTGAAAGCTTGTGTAAAAAAGATTGAGAGCCCTTCGACAAGCTCAGGATAAACTACAGATGGATTAAGCTGCCCAAAAACTCATAATTAATCTAACCATTTCGTAATGGGATGATTGCCGAATTTTTCTTATTTTTGCTACCTTAAATATCTTATTAAATTTATGTTCAACAGTTTACAAGACAAGCTAGATAAAGCGCTTCATAATATTTCCGGACGTGGAAAAATCACGGAAATCAACGTTGCAGAAACGGTAAAGGAAATCCGAAGAGCATTGGTGGATGCCGATGTAAATTATAAAGTTGCAAAAGACCTTACAAAAAGAGTTCAGGACAAAGCAATCGGAGAAAACGTTTTAACTTCGCTGACGCCGGGACAATTGATGACGAAAATTGTTCACGACGAATTGGTTGACCTGATGGGAGGTTCTCAGGAAGGAATCAATCTTTCGGGGAAACCAACTGTAATTTTGATTGCCGGTCTTCAAGGTTCCGGTAAAACTACTTTTTCAGGAAAATTAGCCAATTATCTAAAACAAAAAAGAAGCAAAAAACCACTTTTGGTAGCTTGTGATGTTTACAGACCTGCGGCGATTGACCAGTTGAAAGTTCTGGGAACTCAAATCAATATTGAAGTTTATACGGAGGTAGAAAATAAAAATCCTGTTGCGATTGCTGAGAATGCGATTAATTATGCTAAATCTAATGGATTTGATACGATTATCGTGGATACGGCTGGTCGTTTGGCGATTGATGAACAAATGATGAACGAAATCAAGTCTGTTCATCAAACTATCAAACCGACTGAGACGCTTTTCGTTGTAGATTCGATGACGGGGCAAGATGCGGTAAATACTGCAAAAGCCTTCAATGACACTTTGAATTTTGATGGTGTTGTTCTTACTAAATTAGATGGTGATACCCGAGGTGGAGCTGCATTGACAATCCGTTCGGTTGTAGAAAAGCCAATTAAATTTATCTCTACCGGAGAAAAAATGGAAGCGCTTGACCTTTTCTATCCTGAAAGAATGGCGGATAGAATCCTTGGAATGGGAGACGTTGTTTCCTTGGTCGAGAGAGCTCAGGAACAATTTGATGAAGAGGAAGCTAAAAAACTTCATAAGAAAATTGCTAAGAATGAGTTTGGCTTCGATGACTTCTTGAAGCAAATCAACCAAATCAAGAAAATGGGTAATATGAAGGACTTGATGGGAATGATTCCTGGTGTTGGAAAAGCTATCAAAGATGTGGACATCAATGATGATGCTTTCAAACACATCGAAGCGATTATCCACTCAATGACGCCTGACGAAAGAAGAAGACCTTCTATCATCAACGTTTCAAGAAAACAAAGAATTGCTAAAGGTGCAGGAAGAAAATTGGAAGATGTAAATGCACTAATGAAACAATTTGATCAGATGGGCAAAATGATGAAGATGATGCAAGGCCCACAAGGAAAACAAATGATGCAAATGATGAGCAAAATGCCGAATATCCCTGGAATGGGCGGCGGATTGTTTGGGAAGTAATATTATCATAAATATTTTAAAAGCTTCAACATGTTGAAGCTTTTTTTATTAACAAGATAAAAAACCGCCCTCACGGAAAAGAACGGTTTTAAATGAATTTGGGTTTATCATTTTGGAATTACTAAGGTAAAGAATAAGAAAATTTATCCCAATTTTCTAGAACTGACTTTTGACAGAATATCAATAAAACTTTCCTTTTCGGAAAGTTTTTGTTTTTACTTAAAATTCAACCTTTTCAGGATAACTTCTCTAAGATGCTCTTCATTGGCATCGCCCCATTCCCCAATTGCTGCGATCACCGGAATCAGCGTTTTACCAAATTCGGTCAAGCTGTACTCTACTTTTGGCGGAACCACGGGATAGATGATCTTGGTCACCAGGTCGTGGTCTTCCAATTCTTTCAGTTGGATATTCAAAACCCGGCGCGAGGCATCCGGTATCTTCCGTTGCAGCTCACTGGGCCTTTTATATCCTTGATGGATAAACCATAACAGACGGATTTTCCATTTGCCATATAGTACTTCGCCTATCAAATCCAGGCCGCAATTCAGATTCGGGATTATTTTTCTTTCATACATATTACAAAACTAAACCTATGTTCCGATTTGCACAATAGGGGAAAAACTAATCCCTATATGAATCGTATTTCCGTACTTGTAAGAACTGTTTTTACGCCCCAATTTTGCCCTATAAATATTTAAACAAATGGAACAATTTAATTTCAACAATGAGTTATCCGGTAAGATTGCTTTGGTAACCGGAGGAACAAAAGGAGCAGGCAGAGCAATCGCAGAAAGACTTTTACAAGCGGGGGCAACCGTCATCATTACCGCAAGAAACGCCCCTGAACAAGAAAACAGTCAGCTGCATTTTATTGCAGCCGACCTCAGCACATCAGAAGGTTCCAAAAAAGTAATCCGTGAAGTGCTTTCGACTTATGGTAAGCTAGACATCCTGGTAAACAACCTTGGCGGTTCATCCACGCCTGCCGGAGGTTTTGCCACATTAACGGATGAAGACTGGGAATCTACGCTGCAGGCCAACCTGCTGCCTCCGGTCCGACTGGACAGGGGATTTCTGCCTCAAATGATTGAACGCAAAACGGGGGTTATTATTCACATTGCTTCGATACAAGGTATATTACCACTTTACGATTCTACTTTACCATACGCCGCTTCAAAAGCAGGACTGATCAATTATAGTAAAAGTCTATCTAACGAAGTGACACCAAAAGGTGTTCGTGTACTTAGTGTCTCGCCCGGATGGATCAATACAACGGCATCGGAAGCCTGGCTGGGCGAGATTGCCAGAAATGCTAACAGTACGGTTGAAGAAGCGCAACAAGGTGTAATGGATGCTTTGGGCGGAATCCCTTTCGGAAGGCCTGCCGAACCACAGGAAGTCGCAGAATTTGTTGGCTTTCTGGTATCACCAAGAGCAAAATATCTGACAGGAACTAATTTCATCATCGATGGCGGTACGGTACCAACTATTTAATAACTTTTAAAAATTTAAATTATGAACTTACCAAAAGTAGTCGAAGAACTAATAAAAACACAAAACGATTTTGACAGCGCAGCTTACGCCAAATGTTTTACGGAAACAGCAGTAGTTTTTGACGATGGCAAAACACATACAGGCAAAAAAGAAATTGAACAATGGATACACAAAGCCAACCAAGATTACCGAGCCACTATGAAGCCCGTAGAATATTCGCAAACACAACAGACGCTGAAAACTGAAGTTTCGGGGAATTTCCCGGGAAGCCCGATTACAATGACTTATCATTATGAATTCGAGGACGGATTGATTCAATCGCTAGAAATTGTTTAGGGTTAAGCTTTGAATAATTTGTTCGGCTATTGGAAAGTAAATTTGATAAATGATGAAAAGTTTTCAGAGGTTTGGTCAGTTACTTTCTTTTGATAAAAAATCGAAGGAAGCTCTCCTATATCTATCGTCGAAAATATTAAGATTTTTTATCTTCCAAAAAATAGTGTTGTAAAAAAACTTTCCTTTTTGGAAAGTTTTTTCTTTTTCACAGAAAATCATAACTCTGTCACAAAATGTCACGCCTTTTTTATAAGGTTTCAAATTTCCGATATATAACTTCACACAACAAAAGAATTATATATGAAAAAACATCTATTCTCGAGAATTTTAAACAGAGGAATTCTATCAATTCCTGTTTTCAGTTTGGCATTGGTCTATGGACAATATCAATCCAAAAAAATTACAGCTTCCACCAGAGAAAGCCGTGCGGAATTCGGAACATCGGTTGCAATCAATAACCAATTCATTGCTGTTGGTGCTTCCAGAGAAGAAATTGCAAAAGGTGCAGTTTACATTCATCGAAAAAATGGAAGCAACTGGAATTTCAATCAAAGGATCACAGCTCCGGACGGCTTTGAAATGGCGGAATTTGGAGGAAGTATAAAGTTCGGAACCGATTATCTTTTAATTGCCGCAGGAAGAGCGGACATCGAAAATACAATCCGAGCCGGAGCTCTGTATGTTTACGATTTGGACCCTAACAACCAATGGAATCTCACAAAAAAACTAATCGCTTCTGATTATGATAACGATGCACTGTTGGGCGTTAATCCGACTTCCCTTGCTGTCGATGGACACACGATTGTGGCAGGCGCACCAGGACTCAGCAGTTGGAATGGAGCCGTTTATATCTATGAAAAGAACGGTAGTAATTGGGAAGAAACACAGAAAATCACTTCACCGGAAAGTGTAGATTTTGGAAATTTCGGAATTGGCGTCAGCCTTTACGGGGATTATCTTGTGGTTGGCGCAAGTGGTGTTAACAATAGCGCAGGGAAAATTTATATTTATAAAAAGAATGATTCCGGAGAATGGATTTTTCATCAAAGTCTAACTTCATCGGATAATTTTGAAAACTCCTATTTTGGAAATTCAGTTAGCATTTCTGGTAATGAATTGGTAGTCGGCGCCTATACGGAAGCCGACACAGGCAATCCATCAATGGCGTATATTTTCAAATTAAATGACAGTGGAAACTGGGAAGAAACTCAAAAAATCCCTAGCTATGAATCTCCTGAGCATACTTATTTCGCATGGATGTGTGAAATGAAAAACGACAAGCTTCTCATCAGCGCTCCACATCTATACGGAACTGAACCTGGAAGAACTTTACTTTACAAAAAGAACAGCCAGAACCAATGGGAATTTGACCAGGAACTGAAACCCGCCAATGATGTGGCAGAAGATTTCTATGGGTGGAGTCTGGCAATGAATGACAACGAAATCGTAGTTGGCGCAGCAAGAGATGATTGGGACAGCAATGAAGAAAACGAGCTCAATGATGCAGGTTCTGCGTATATCTTCACTTCGACGAATCTTGCAACGAGTGAAAATAATTTTTCTAATAATGATGTAAAGATCTATCCGAATCCTGCCAAAGATCTCGTTAATATTACGAGTAAGAAAGAAATTAATTCGGTTGAAATCCTGGATCAATCCGGAAAAAGAATTTCGGAGTCCAAAGAATTAAAAATCAATATTTCTCAACTTCCAAAAGGCATTTACATTCTTAAAATAAAATTCTCAAATGGAAATTCGTCACTCCAGAAATTGATCAAACAATAATTATAAAACACTTCGACTTCGCTCAGTGTGACAAGTCTTAAACTGAAATTCTTTACAAACAGTGTCAGTCTGGGCAGAGTCGAAGACTTTAAAATATTTCATCAACATCTCATCTTTTTGTTTTTACGATTAATTATATCTATATTTCGTTATCGATTTGACTAGAAGATGAAATTATTTCTGAAAATAATCCCAATAATTGTACTTTTTATTCTGCCTTCAACAATATTAGGGCAGTCGGAGAAAGAATGTGAAGTGATTATTGATTCTGCCATTCAGAAGATGTTCCGAAAAGAACACACGAAGTCTCTGGAAATGCTGATCCGTGTAAAATCTGTTTCTGAACAAAAAAAATGGGACAAATCCAACTTTCGTGCAACCAACAACATAGGTCTGAATTATTATCTGATGACGGACTTTGGCGAAGCTTTGAAATATTATCTCGAAGCTTATGATATCGCGACCAATATGCCCGACAAAAAGCACGTGATGACGGTTGTCAACAATATTGCAGTCCTTTATTTTCAGGAAAAAAACAACAAAAAAGCCTACGAATACTTCCTAAAAGCTTATCAGACCGCAAAAGAAAACAGCCGGAATGACAAAGCCGGTGCCTACGCAGTGAACCTCGGACTGGTCCTTAATAAGCTGAATAAGGTTAACGAAGCTTACAAATATATTCAGGAAGCGGAAACCCTGACCAAAGACGACCCGAAAGTCAACATCATGTACAAGATGGCCTTGGCAGAAAATCTTTATCTCAAGAAAAAATATAAAGAATCCGAAGCTATCATTGACAATCTGATTCCACAGCTTCAATCATCTGATGAAAATGAAAATCTGGTTTTCCTTCTCCTGATAAAAGCTCAAATCAATGAGAAAAAAGGTGATCTTACCTCAGCAAAATCTTTGGCTTTGCAGGCCAGAAAACTCTCTCCAAATATCAATAACAGAGAAGAGGTTTACAATTACCTTTCAAAAATAAATGCCGAAACCAAGAATTATGATGAATCTTTGAAATATAAAGATTCGGTCATTATTGCAAATGATTCGATTTCGAAAATTAATAATTCGACGCTGTTCAATAATGGCAAAATCAAGTTCGAAATGCAGAATTACCAGTTCGAACTCAAAGAAAGCCATCAACGTTTGAAAGATGAGAGAAAAATATTCTACATCATTATCGCTTCTGCCGTCATCATCATTTTGCTGGTGCTCCTTTTCCTTTATAATAACTCGATAAAATACAAACAGCAGAAAAAGATCACGCAACTGGAATTTGAGAAAAAGCAAAGTGATAATCTGATTCTGACGCAACAACTGAAAGAACAGGAAACATTGTCTTTACTTGAAAAAGAACGTCTCAAAAACGAAATCGAGCAACAAAACCGCCAGCTCACTTCACAAGCTTTAACCATCTCCAGCAGAAATGAAGTAGTAGAAGAAATCATTGAAGCGATTGTCAACCAACCGGAGATTTCCAACAATGCCAAATTGGTCAACTCTATCAAGGATTTGAAAATTCAGCTTAAAAGCAATAATCAATGGGATAGTTTTTTCAAACATTTTGAAGGCGTCAATCAGAATTTCATCACTACTTTGAAAGAAAGACATCCGGATCTGAGTTCTTCAGAGATAAGATTCATCTGTTATGTTTATATGAATCTGAGCCATAAAGAAATTGCATCGATTCTCAACATCAGTCCGGAATCCTGCAGAAAAAGAAAGGAAAGAATCAGCAAAAAACTCAATCTTCCCGACAAAATAAACTTATATGACTATATTTCAGCAATATAGACAAAATCACGTCACGCAGAAATTGAATCGATGTCACGCAATGTCACGCCATTATTGATACATTTTTTTTGATTTATCATCAATTTTACATCAATAAAATTTTTGAATATGAAGAAAATATTGACTCTATTTTTATTGGCAATCTGTTCCAGCCTTTTAACAAAGTTGACAGCTCAGTTGTCATTTTTAACTTCTCCAGATTACGGGCAAGTGTTTGATGTGACTTATGACCCTATCAAGCCAGATGTTTTGTACGCCAATACAGTAACCAATCACATTGTGAAAAGTTCTGACAACGGAAAAAACTGGGAAGTTTTGTATTCTTTCCCATTAGACATAAGTTTGGGAACGATCAAGGATATGCGATGGACACTAGACCAGAAATATCTCAGTTTTATCGTGACTGCCGAAGGAACCACTCATAATCAGGTGATCATCATCGACCCTGCCAATGGAAATGTCATCAAAAGGATAGATTCTCCGAACGGGAGTATGTCCGGCAACCTGATAATGTCCTATTCTGTTACAGGAAATGATTACGAGAACATTCTACTGCATACGACCTATATGTACAATTTTGGTCTTGTAACCGATGTTTTTTACACCAAAAATGGTGGAGACAGCTGGCAAAAAGTTTATACAAGTTCTAATAATGACGGTGTTCACATCAATAATGTTGCGATAAATCCGAACAACCCTAATAAGCTTTTCCTGGCAAGAGGATTTTCACCCGGCGAAAAAAACGGGGGACTATTTGTTTCTGTCAATGGCGGGGTAAACTAAACAGAAAAAATCGCTGGCACTAATTATTCTGCGATCACATTTGACCCGGCAGATTCTCAAAAGATGTTTTTGGGATCGTTCTACCTAACAGAAACCCAAACCGAAAAGCTTTACAGATCTACAGATGGTGGCGAAAACTGGAACATTGTTCCAATCACATGGACCGATCTTTCTACCAACAGCATCCAAAAGATTGTTGTTAATCCAAAAAACACGAACGAAGTGATGGTTTTGGAAGAGAATGAGATCGTGATATCAAAAGATGGCGGAAACACCTGGACGAATTATGTTTATCCGAGTAATGATCTGGAAAACAAATATTATTATGGACTGAATGCGACTTACAATCCTTCGAACAGCAATGAAGTCATCATCAGTTCAAATTATTACCCCTTCCATTCTTTGGATGGTGGAATCACATTATCGAGATTCAAAAATCCGTTTGCGAACAACACCGACAGAGTCACCTTTCATAAAAATTCGGAAAAGCATTTGTATTATGGATTGAGAAGAGGTTTCATCCATCAGGATTTCCAAACCGGACAAGAAACAGGAATTGGTCTTATGGCTATCAATTTCTTTCCGAATTTCAGAAGTACCGGTCTCTATGCCGACCCGTTGGTTGCAGGAAGAGTTTACGTCACTTCAAGCAATTTTATGGGTTCTACCTTTGCTGTAAGTACCAATCACGGTGCCAATTATTCTACAGGTTACAGTGATTATGGATTGAATATTATGAGAGTCGCTACATCCAAATCGAACACCAATCATTCCTGGGTTTCGTTTGACGAGTCAGTTAGGAAATTTGATTTCACCGATATGAGCGGAATCACAAGTCAGGAAGTGATGCTGCCTTCATTCGGAACAGTTTTCGGAATCAGCATTGATGAAACTAATGAGAATCATGTGATTCTTTCCCAGAATAACAATGTTTATAGAACCACAGACGGCGGACAAAACTGGACAACTTCTGCAAGCGGATTAGGGATATTGGAAAGCAATGTCGATTTCATTTATGACATCAGTAAAAATCCTTTCAACAAAGACCAATTGCTTTTGTCTACCACTCAGGGAATCTTTATCTCTAACGATGCTGGTGTAAACTGGACTCATATATACAGTGATAATGTTATCAACAGAGCCGAATTTTCGCCTTATAAAAACGGTGTAATCGTGGCAACATCCAATTTCATGAACGGAAGTGGCGAAGGTTACGCTTATCCGCCTTCACAAGTTAGAATCGTTTATTCAACTAATTCCGGACAAACCTGGAGTGAAGTTTCCCCTGAGAAATTAGGTTATCTTTTCTCAGAATCATCTGCAATTGATTTTCTGGATGATGAGAAGGCAGATATATACTTCAGCACGTCAGATCTGGGATTGGTAAAATATCAGATCAGCCTGGAAACTCTGGGAACTAACAATAGTTCGTTATCAAAAACTGAACTCATTATCTACCCAAATCCAACTTCGGATTACATTAATATTTCTAACGATAAAGTCAAAGAGGCAGCGATTGTAGATTTCACAGGAAAAATTTTATTAAAATCAACTTCCAAAACAATTGATCTATCAAATCTTCCAAAAGGTGTTTACATCCTGAATGCAACATTAACTAACGGAAAACAAGTTTCGAACAAAATCATCAAAAAATAAAATTTCTTCATATCAAAAAAGAGACTTAGCAAAATTTGTTAAGTCTTTTTTTGTTTTTAAATCAAAGATTGGTCTCATATTTCCTTTTCTACTAGAACCAAACTCTATTTCGTTATATTTGTTAACAGAAAACACTTTTTATGGAGATATTCTTACTATTGCTCATTTTGGTTTTTGTGATCATCATTCACAATAAATCGACTTCAAATCATCAGGCAACTCAAAATTCGATTAACCAGCTTCAGGAAAAACTGAATGCTTTGAAAACAGAAATTAATAGCAGACCTGTCAGCAAAATCGAGCCTGAAATCCCAATTATCAGAGAAGAAATACAACAGGAAGATATAACTCCAATTCCTGAAACCCCTCCAGTAAAAGAAGAAATCATAGAGGAAAAACAACCGGAAATCGTAGAAAACATCACTCCTGCTTTAGAAAACGAAATTCCTCTTCCAGAAAATAAAACACCGACAGTAGAACAAAAAGTGGCTTTCTCAACAGAAAACAGAGTAAGAGAAGTTCTGCCACCAAAACAATCCTGGATAGAGAAATTCAAGGAAAACAATCCTGACATAGAGAAATTTATTGGAGAAAATCTGATTAATAAAATCGGAATTCTGATTTTGGTTTTAGGAATCAGTTTCTTTGTGAAATATGCAATTGACAAAGATTGGATTAATGAACCGGCACGTGTAGGAATCGGTATTTTGGCAGGTGCATTGGTTATGGGAATTGCTCATCGGCTGAGGAAAAATTATTCTGCTTTCAGTTCTGTTTTTGTGGCTGGAGCAATTAGTATTTTTTATTTCACAATTGGAATTGCTTTCCACGATTATCACCTGTTCAGCCAGACCATGGCATTCATTATTATGGTTGTCATCACCATTTTCAGCGTGTTTGTCTCCGTTTCTTATGACCGGAAAGAATTGGCAGTTTTATCATTGATTGGTGGTTTTGCCGTTCCTTTTATGGTGAGTACAGGCGAAGGAAATTACAAAGTTTTGTTCACTTACATTGCGATTCTCAATATTGGAATGTTGATGATTGCTTACTTCAAAAAATGGAATTTGGTTACTTTACTGGCTTTCATTTTCAGTTGCCTGCTTTATTCGGCTTGGTTTGGAAAAGGCTTTTACGACGACAAATTACCATATCGTGGAGCTTTGTTTTTTGCTACCATATTTTACATTATTTTCAGTGTGGCAACGGTTATCAACAACCTTAGAAACAAAGGCTCTTTTACGAAGCTGGAATATTTCATAATAGTTGCTAACACGTTCTTCTATTTCGGAATGGGAATCAGCATTATCGAAAATTGGAGACCAGAATTGAAAGGTTTGTTTACCGTTGTTTTGGCTTTGTACAATTTGGTTTATGCGATATTTTTATATAGAAAATTCGGGTTGGACAAAAATGCGATTTATCTTTTATTAGGACTGACTTTAACCTTTGTAACCTTAGCAATTCCAATCCAGTTTAGTGGAAATTATATCACTTTATTCTGGGCCGGAGAAGCAGTTTTACTGTTCTGGTTGTCTCAAAAATCGAAAATTGCAACCTTCAAATTAGGCGCAATTATCGTTCAGATTTTGATGTTTGGAAGTTTGATCATGGATTGGGAAAAATATTATTCAGGTAATTTGATGGAACTGAAACCTTTCCTCAACCGAATGTTCATCACAGGAATCGTTTCCCTTGCCTCATTGATTTTTACTTACATTTTATTAAAAAAAGAGAAAGAAATTACCAATATTTTCAGTTTCGAATTCCATCCTTCTTATTACAGAAATATCATTTTAGGAGTCGGTATTTTGGTTGGATATTTTACCGGCATGCTGGAAATCAGTTATCAGGCCAACGAATACATTAGCAATTATTATTCGGCATTATCGTATTCGGTTTTGTATCATTTCTTGTTCAGCGTTGGTTTGGTCTATTTTGTTTTGAAGTTAAAAGACAAAGGCTGGAACAGTTTCACAATTCTTCTGGCTTCGGTTAATATCCTTTTATACATCGCAGTTTTCTACAAATTGACTTATAACGAGATGACGGAAAATTTCGTGATTAATCTATCTTCCAAATCGGCATATTTCATTCATTATATTTTGCTGATTTGTCTGGCTTATTTTGGATATGTTTTAATTAAATTTAGGAATGAGAGTCTGTTTTCCAAACTTCTCAATCACAAATTAGCTTTGTGGGTTTTCGCATTTTGCATTGTTTATGTTTTGAGTAATGAAGTGATGATTCACGGATTGATGTTTACCAAAGACATTATTTCACCGGCTGAATTAGCGAAATATCCTTTCAATAAAACGGGTTACAGCTACGAAAAAGAAATATTCATCGATGACAAATTCGAAGCCATAAAACTTCAAATCATCAAAATCGGTTATCCAATTCTTTGGGGCGTTTTATCTTTTGTTTTTTTGATTATTGGTATCAAAAAACAAAATCAGCCATTGCGTATTATTGCGTTAGCTTTACTCGGAATCACGATTATAAAACTGTTTGTTTACGATATCAAAAACGTTTCAGAAACAGGGAAAATCATCGCCTTTATTTTACTCGGCGTAATGATTTTGATTATTTCGTTCGTTTATCAAAAGATTAAAAGATTAGTTGTAGATGAAAAAAAGTTGTCTCCTGATGAAATTCTTGAAGAACCAATTGAAACCAATGAAAACAAAAAAACAAGTGATGAAGAAATTAATTAATCTAATACCAATTCTGATAGCGGGTTTTTCCTTCGCTCAAAATTATCAGGGGAAAATCAATAAAGTATCGGAAAACGGATTGCATCAGATATTGCTAACTCCGGAAGTTCATTCTGCATCACAGAATAACATTGATTATTTAAGAATTTTTGATTCCAAAAATAATGAAGTGCCTTATGTGATTTATGAAGGAAAGTCTAATAATTCCAGTTTCAAGAATTTCACAATCCTTTCAACAACTGCAGTTCCGAATGTTGCTACTTCCATCATTATCTCCAATGAAAACGCATTGAATATTGACCATCTGACGCTGAAAATCGCCAATACGGATGTCGAAAAAAAGTACAATATCAGCGGAAGCAACGACCAGAAAGAATGGTTTGGTTTGGTCGGTAATCAGAAAGTAATCGGGCTGAATGACGCCGGTGAAAACTTTGTGGAACGTGATTTTGCTTTTCCTTTGAACAATTACAAGTTTCTGAGATTTGATTTCATCGATAAAAACTCGTTGCCTATCAATATTCTTGGAGCCAGTTTAGAAGAAAGTCATTCCGTCAATCAATCGAAGACTGAATTGCAAAACTTCACTCAAAAAATTGAGACAGATAAAAAATTAAAACAAACCAAAATCACGATTACTTTCCCAAATCCACAAGTGATTGACGGAATCGGTTTCGAGATTTCTTCGCCAAGTTATTATCTGCGTGATGCGAGGATTTTGATTAATAAAACCAGAGTTTATAAAAAATCGACTGAAAATTATATTGAAAATATTTCTGCTTTTCAACTCAATTCAAAAAGTCAAAACCGATTTGATGTTCAAAGTTTTTTTGCCAAAGAATTCACGATAGAAATTGACAATCAGGATAATCCAGCTTTGGAAATCAACAAAATCAATCTTTTTCAATCGCCTGTCAGTATTTTGACAGACTTGAAATCCAATGAAAACTATACCTTGAAAATTGACTCCACTTGGTCTGCACCGCAATATGACCTCGCCAATTCCGGAATCGATTTTAATCAGAATTATCCTACTGCAACTATTTCGAATTTAGAAAAAATAGAGCAATCAAAATCTAAAGAAACGGCAAAAACCTTTTGGCAAACGCCTTTGTTTATGTGGATTTGTATTGTTTTAGCAGTTGCAATTATTGGTTATTTTGCGGTTGGGTTGATTAAGGATATGAATAGGGAGAATCAGTAATTTGAATCAAATCGTTTAAATCTAAATATTGAAAAACATCATTTACTTTTGCTTTAGCAGAATTTTGAGAAAAACATTATGAAATCGAAATCCTATAAAATTTGCTTATTTATTTTATTTACAATAAATACTTTTGCTCAAGAAAATTTTGAAATTTATCAGATAAAAGACTCAAAGAAAAATATTGAAAAAATTGAGAATAAATTCAAGAAAAACAAAGTCTTATTTAATGATAAAAATTATTTAACAATTTCAACCTGTAGCGGAGAATGGGGAGGAACAATTAAATTTCGAGATAAATCAACACAAAAGATTTATTCTGCTGAATCAACTTGTCCAGTTTCTGTCGATAAGTTAAATGATGAATTTTATATTACCAATTCTTTGGCTCATCTGTCAGGATCTACTGAAATTCTGAAAATTAAAAATCCAACTGAAATGGAAATATACGAAGTTTCTAAACCAAGAAAAGAAAAAGGACGTTATATGAAATATGTTGGAGACGATGAATCACATTCAAAAAAAGGAACTGAACAATTATTAGATTCAATAGGAGCATTTACTCTTGCAACTTTTCAAAATCAAAATAGATTTTATTATATAGTGACAGATTTTGAAAAAACTTATCTATCAAAAATTGAAAATAAAAAGTTTATAACAATTTCAGAACTTCCAATAACTGACGTTTGGAGTTATGATCCAAAAATTATAAAAATATCTAACAATCATATCATTCTTTTATTTAATGATGAAAAAGTAAAAGGATATTTGGAAGCCGAAAACAACAAATTGAAAATAATAACTGAATAAAAACTCCAACTAACATTGTATTTTTAATCTGCGAGAATGCTAGATTTTAAATTTTTCATTTCTTTTGCAACCAATATTTTTTATTCTAAATTACAAAACAAAAAAAACTTTCCGATTTTGGAAAGGTTTTCTTTATCTAATACTAAAACGTCTTAAAAGGCTCTAGTGTTTTATCAATCTTTTCTCTGGAGTGTCCCAATTTTTAGAATAATTACGAGTAAGGTACTCGCACCAACTTGGGTAAACAAAATTTTGTTTCACTTTTAAAAATATAAATATTAAAACTTCGTTTATCCTTGTATTAGAAGAAAGTTCAAACAAACACTCGTCACAAATGAAATTAATTATATTTTTTCTTGGAATTTCTACCTTTTGCTTCTCACAAAAATTTAGTTTTATTTACGAAACAAAATACAAACTGAATTCAGAAAATCCAGATGATGTCAATTCCGAAAATATGATTTTGGATTTAAAAAATAATGTTTCAATTTTTAGAGATTCAGTAGAAAAAGAAGCAGATTCACTAAAGCTGAATAATGGAAAGGAAATATTTAAAATGGGTGTTGAAAACCAATTCTATGTCAAAAAGAATCTTACTCAAAAAAGAATTGAAAAAGTAATAACTTATTTGGGAAAAGATTATCTTCTTCCAATTGAGGAAATATTGGATTGGAAAATCTCTTCCGAACAAAAAATGATTGGAAAATATAACTCTCAAAAAGCAGAAACTACGTATGGAGGAAGAAACTGGATTGCTTGGTTTACAACAGAATTACCTTTTGGAGACGGTCCATATATTTTCAATGGTTTACCAGGACTGATTGTTTCTATCCAAGATTCAAACAATGATTATTCATTTAATTTGATAGAAGTCAAAAAAGACGGAAATATTTTTGACGCACGCACAAAAACAATAAAAATTGATTGGAAAAAATATGAAGCACTTGCAAAATCATATTTTAATGACCCATTTAATTTAAATTCAAGAGGGTGGAAAACAGCTACATTTACCGACGCGAATGGTACTACAGTGGATATTTCTATAAAGAACAAAGAACTGCAAAATAATATTCTGCAAGAAAATAATCCAATTGAGTTAAATCATAAAATAAACTACAAATAAAACTTCTACTAAGATTGCAAGATTAATTGCTGAATGAAAAAACCCAACATAATACAAAAAAACCTTTCCAAAATTGGAAAGGTTTTCTTTATCTAATACTGAAACTTCCTAAAAGCTTCCAGCGTTTTATCAATCTCTGTATCACCAATTGCAGACGAAATAAACCAAGTCTCATAACCACTTGGCGGAAGATAAACTCCTTGTTCCAAAACCTGATGAAACAGATTGTTGAACAAACCAATATTGGAATTATTCACTTCATTAAAATTACTTGCAGAAGTTACATCAAAGAAAATCGACATCATACTTCCCTTTCGGTTGATGCGGTGTCGGATTCCTTTTTCATTCAATATTTTTCCGATTTCGAAGTCTAAAGTTTCGGTTGTTTTATCAAGTTTTTTATAGAAATCAGCATCCTGCTTTATCAATTGTAAAGTTTTAAGTCCAGCTCTCATTGCGAGAGGATTTCCACTCAAAGTTCCGGCTTGATAAACGCGTCCTCTTGGCGAAAGCCAATTCATAATTTCGTTTCTTCCGGCAAAAGCACCAACAGGCAATCCGCCACCAATAACCTTTCCATAAGTTACTAAATCCGCTTTAACACCCAAAGCTTCCTGCGCTCCACCAAAAGCCAAACGAAATCCTGTCATTACCTCATCAAAAATCAATAATGCACCATTCTCATCACAGATTCTTCTAAGGTTTTGAAGGAACTGATTTTCCGGCAGAATACAACCCATATTTCCGGCAATCGGTTCTACAATAATCGCCGCAATCTGCTCAGGATTATTTCTGAAAAGGTCTTCAACCTGTTCGATATTATTGTACTCTGCTAACAAAGTATCTTTCGCAGTTCCTTGAGTAACTCCCGGAGAATTCGGACTTCCAAAAGTCGCCATTCCACTTCCCGCCTGAATCAGAAATGAATCCGAATGACCATGATAACAACCTTCAAACTTGATTATTTTTTCTCTCTCTGTGTAACCTCTTGCCAAACGAATAGCGCTCATACAAGCTTCGGTTCCGGAAGAAACCATTCTGATTTGGTCAACATTCGGCACATTTTCTACAATGAATTTCGCAATTTCCGTTTCCAGTTCCGTAGGTGCTCCGAAAGAAAAACCTTTCTCTGCCTGCAGTTTCAGAGCTTCCAAAACTTCGGGATGGGTGTGACCCAGAATTGCTGGTCCCCATGAGTTGATATAATCGATGTAAGTTCTGTCATCTTCATCTGTAAGGTAAGCCCCTTTTGCAGATTTCATAAAAATCGGAACACCTCCAACCGATTTGAAGGCACGGACCGGCGAATTAACACCGCCCGGAATATATTTGTACGCTTCTTCAAAAAGCGCTGAACTTCTTTGGTATAACATTTTGGTTGATAGTTGTTGGTTGATAGTTGTTAGTCTAATCTCTAAATTCTAAGCTCTCGGTTTTTTACTTTGCAGATAAATCAATTGTCCCGCTTTTGGCTCTTGTCCGGCTTCCATTCTGTTTTTAGAATAGAGTTTTTTCAATTTGATTCCGAATTTCTGAGCAATATCGTGCATTGTCTCTCCAATTCCGGCTTTGTAAGTGGCTATGTTTCCTGATGAACTTTTACTTTCCAGGAAAATAATATCGTTTTTATGAAGTTTAGAATTATCCAATTCATTGTACTTCATCAGGCGTTTCTCACTAATCCAGAATTTTTTCGCAATGTCTTCCGCGTCAGCATCTACAGGCATTACAAAGAATTTTAGATTATTATTCGGGTGATTTTTTACCAAGATATTTTTCAGGAGGTTGGCTTTGGTTTTTGCATCAACAATTTCAGAAACCTCAGATTGCTGTTTTGCGTAAGAACCTTGGGAATAATCTACCTTCACAGTTGGTGGAGCAACTTTTTCATTTTGTTTTTCCTGACCAAGCTGAGCCATAAAAACCGCATCACTATTAAGCTCCGGATACAATTTTAGAATAGCATAATAAACCTCATCTTTTGTTGTATTATCAAATTCATACAATTTGTAACGCTCAATTTTATCAATCAAGATATAAGCATATCTCGGATTGGTCGCATAGCCTGCTTTTTTCAGACCATGTGCCCAAGCTTTGTAATCTTTTGGGTCCAGGTCAAAAAGTTTTGTGTAATATTTTCTCGTCGCCAAAAAAACCGAATGGTCTTCATAGGACTGCTTGGGGTCTTCATAAACTCGGAAACACTCGTTGGGAGCGTCATCTGTGTGGCTCATTGTTTTTCCCGTCCAATCTTCCTTACATTTGATTCCGAAATGATTTTTCCCCAATTGCGCCAATCGGCTTTGTCCGCCGCCTGTTTCCAAAAGTCCCTGAGCCAGTGTAATACTCGCAGGAATTTTGTATTTTTCCATTTCTTCCACCGCATAAGGTGCAAATTTCTGGATGTATTGGTCTTCCGTTTTCCAGGTTTGCGCTTTTACAAGGCCTAAAACACTTACAAAA
Source organism: Chryseobacterium sp. (assembly GCA_003248755.1). Classification (GTDB taxonomy): domain Bacteria; phylum Bacteroidota; class Bacteroidia; order Flavobacteriales; family Weeksellaceae; genus Epilithonimonas. The sequence continues at coordinate 51,315 of QFQW01000018.1, forward strand.
CCAATTACTAATACTTTTCTCATATTTATTTTTTACTAAATATTTTATTTTTAAGGAGCTTTATCCCGCTTTCCACTATATCTTTTTTGTTTAGAAGCTAAGTCATTAATAGAACTTTGCACCAAAAACAAAAAAGGATGCCGTTGCAATCGGGGCTATGGGTTTTCAGCTTTTTTTCACCATTTTCCTTTCAAACGAACTTTTGTCATTCCATAGTAAACCTAACGAAGTGGTTCGACGTAGTCAATTTAACCAAAGTTTGGCGAGATTCTTTCGGAATGACAATATTATGGCTATTCAATAATCTGAATTCTACCTTTACTTTTCAAAAACTGATTCGCTCCTTGGATTCCCTGCAATCCACCGGTATGAAATGTCAGAATTTTTGCATCTTTCGGAAAGAAACCTTTCTCTGCCAAATCAAAAATCTTCTGCATCATTTTTCCGGTATAGATTGGGTCAAGCGGAATTCCATGTTCCTCATAAAACCAATTTATAAAACGGATATTCTCATCTGTTATTTTCCCGTATCTGTTTTCATCTGCATCAATCAAATCAAAATTGTCTCTTCTACTCCATGCCGAAATTGTTTTTTGCAAAGAATCATCCTTCACAACTTTGATTCCGACAACTTTCTGATTCTCATCTGCAAATTTGGAAATCCCTGCAATCGTTCCTCCTGTTCCAACTGCCGTGCAAAGATAATCAAAATCTTTGGTGTCATTTCCAAGCATATATTGGACACCTTCAACCGCCATTTCATTACTTCCACCTTCCGGAATAATGAGTGCATCTGGGTATTGTTCTGAAAATTGCTTAGTTAATTTTTCCTTGTTCTGATAATCTTGTCTTGAAACAAAAAAGAATTGCATTCCGTTTTTTGAAGCTTCGGAAAGTGTTGGGTTTTCTTGCCAATTATTTTCTATTTCATTTCCTCTGATAATTCCAATAGTGGGAATATCAAACTGCTTTCCAAAAGCAGAAACCGACGCTATATGATTGGAGAAAGCACCTCCAAAAGAAATTAATAATGGATTTTCAGGTTTCGATTCCAAATATCCATTGACATTGAAAAAGAGTTTCCAGAATTTGTTCCCTGAAATTTTCGGGTGAATAAGGTCTTCTCTTTTAATAAAAATCCGAACATCAAAATCAGTTTTGATTTCAACAATTGGGATTTTATATTCCGGAACCTGAAGCATCTTCAAAATTAAAGAAATTCAATGGAATTATAAATGCTATTTCAATTTGAAAATTTATTAATTCCCTTAAGCTCATAAAAAATGACATCTTTTTATAATTTCAAAATGAAACCACACACAAAAATTTTAGATAAACTACCTCGAGAAATTATTTAGATTTAAACAAACTTTTTTTGACTAACAACTTTTGATTAAGTCAAATTGGTGATGATTATAAAATAACTACAAATAAAGTATTATAAAAACCAACAATACAATCATATTATATTACTAATTAAAAATCAGTAAAAAAAACACAACAATCTAAAAATCAAATGCATTAATTTGTAAAATACAATTCAAGATGTAATGATTTCAGAATTCATTAACTACTTTATTTTTCAAATAAAAATCTTTACCTTAATATTGTCAAAGATTTAAAGATTCAACAGGTTTGTAATCGATAAAAGTTAAAAAAGCAAATGATGAGAAGAGATCATCAGGTATTTTCTTGGTACTTATTCATAAAAAAGTCCACCAATATGGTGGACTTTTTATATTTAAAAAAAATTTATTTAGTTCTTTCAATAATCTTTTTGACTGCTTTTACAACTGCCTCTGCATCAATTTGATACTTTTTCATTAATTCTGCGGGAGTCCCAGACTCTCCGAAAGTATCGTGAACAGCTACAAACTCCTGAGGCGTTGGTCTTCTTCTTGCTAAAACTCCTGCAACAGATTCTCCCAATCCCCCAAGATAATTATGTTCTTCTGCTGTAACAATTTTGCCAGTTTTTTCTACAGACTTAAGGATGATCTCCTCATCTAGAGGTTTAATAGTGTGGATATTGATGATTTCACAAGAGATTCCTTCTTTCTCCAACTCATCTGCCGCCAGCAAAGATTCCCAAACCAGATGTCCGGTTGCTACAATCGTAACGTCTGTACCTTCTT
>QFQW01000019.1 GCA_003248755.1 Chryseobacterium sp.
TCAATATCGTTTTAATTTGTTTTTCAGAAAAACCAAGACTTTTCCATTGCTTTTCATCAAGATCATTTGGATTAAATTCAGTCAGAATAATTTCTGGCTGAACTTCTGGAATAAATTGAATTTCAGGAGTTTTATAAACCTGATTCTTTTTATAAAAGGTGAAGGAAAACTGCAGTGCAAGAATCAGAGTTCCAAAAAAGACAAGACTATAAAGTTGCCTTTTCCGGATTTGGAAAGGTAAATTTGGTTTCATTTTGTGTTTTTAGTAAAATTAAAAATAAAACCAATAAAAATAGATAAAACGGTAAAAAATAAACGACTAAATTTAGTCGTTCAAAGAATTTTTTAATTTAAGAAGTTCAGCTTTTACAAATTCTAAGCGATCAATTATTGTAATTGTTTCGGATATTTTTGTATTGGTTGTCAATGCAATTCTGGCTCCGTCGAGTGTGTAGCCTTTTTCTTTTACAAGGTGATAAATGATTTTAAGGTTTTCTATATCAGACGGTGTGAAATACCGATTTCCTTTTTTGTTTTTTTTCGGTTTTATGATAGGGAATTCCTGCTCCCAATAGCGAATTAGAGATGTGTTTACATCAAAGGCTTTAGCAACTTCTCCAATGGAGTAGTAGAGTTTGTCCGGAAGATTCAGTTTCATTTGTTTTATAGAATTTTCAAAGATAATTATTTTTAATTCTTTTATACAAATTGTACCTTGCGACTTTAAGATTTACACTATGAAATCGCCATTATTGGGAAACATAAACGCCGATGATGATACAGCGGATTGCATAATGCGAATAAAAGCAATAAATATATACTTATGAAAAGTTTTTGGAAGTTTGGTTATCTGGCATTTTTGCTGGTTCTGATGAATTGTAAAGTTCAGAAAAAGAATGGGATCTTGTTTGAAGTTCCACCGACATTACTTTCAAGTCAATTTACATTTACAGAAGGTCCGGCTTCTGATAAAGAAGGAAACGTCTATTTCACAGATCAGCCAAATGACAAAATTTATTTCTGGAATTGGAAAACCAATCAAATCGAATTATTTCTTGGTAAAACAGGAAGAGCCAACGGAACTTATTTTGATAAAAATGATAATCTTATAACTTGCTCCGATGACAATGGAGAGATCTTGAAAATCAATAAAAATAAAGAAATTGAGGTTTTATCAAAAGGTTTTGAGGGCAAAAGATTGAATGGTCCTAACGATATTTGGATTGATAAATTCGGCGGAATGTATTTCACAGACCCGCTTTACAAAAGGGATTACTGGAAAAATTTCAGAGAAGAAATCAAAGATAAAAATCTATATTACCGAAATCAAAACGGAACAATTACAAAACTGGAAACCTTCGTTCAACCCAACGGAATTATCGGTTCTGAAAAACTGAAAAAACTTTATGTTTCCGATATCGATGCGGGAAAAACTTATGTTTACAACATCTTGAGCGAAGGAAAATTATCCGAAAAGAAATTATTTTGCGAAATGGGATCGGACGGAATGACTTTGGACAACCAAGGTAATCTTTATCTAACAGGAAAGGGTGTGACGATTTTTAATAAAAAAGGGGAAAAACTGACTAACATTCCGATTGATGAAGACTGGACTTCTAACGTTACTTTTGGTGGGAAAAATAATTCGACGTTGTTTATCACAGCATCACATTCAGTGTATGTTTTGCCGATGAATGTTTCCGGAATCAAATAAAAAATCGCTTTAATAAGCGATCTCTATTTTTACTTTCTTGCCTTTCAGTTTTTCGTTGGCCAATTTTTTTAGGAGTTCGATAGTTTTTTTTCGGTTGACGGCAACGTAGGAAGTTGTGTCCTTTACTTCAATCAAGCCGATGTCATCCTTTTCCAGTTGTCCTTTTTTGATGAGATAACCTACGATATCAACTTTGTTGACTTTGTCCTTTTTCCCGGCGCTGATGTAGATTGTCTGGTTCGGCGTTCTTTCCGGAACCCGGTTGCTTTCCGATACGTTTTCTTCCGGTGTATTGCTTTTGATGAATGGGAAATTCTCGTCTTCCATCATTATAAGATAAGCAAAGCCTTTGGCGTTCATTCTAGCGGTTCGTCCGTTTCTGTGGATGAAAGCATCTTCTTTTGGGGGTAATTGATAATGAACGATGGATTCCACTTCCGGAACGTCCAAACCTCTTGATGCTAAATCTGTTGTGATTAGAATTCTGGCAGAATCATTTCTGAATTTTAAAAGTGCGCGTTCTCTTTCATCTTGTTCCATTCCACCATGAAAAGTTTCTCTTTGGATTCCTTTTTCTCTTAATAGTTCTGAGATTCTGTCAACAGCATCGCGGTGATTGCAGAAAATTAAAGTTCTTTTGTTCCCGATTTTACAGATTAATTGGAAAAGAGTGTTCAGTTTTTCTTCAGGAGTTGTCATTACCTTTTTCAGCTGAATGTTTGGTTTTGACTCATTCTCTTTGAGGAAATTGATTTTCTTTTCGTTATTAAGTCCTACAAACTTCGGAATGTTGTCCATTACGGTTGCAGAAGTCAAAATACGTTGAGAAAGACCAGTTAGAGAACCGATGATATATTCCATATCTTCCTGGAAACCTAATTCCAAAGCTTTATCGAATTCGTCTAGAACCAAAGTTTTGATTGAGCTTGGACCAAAGTTTTCGTTTTTTAAGTGATAAGCAATTCTTCCTGGTGTTCCGATTAAGACCGCAGGTGCATCTATCAGTTTGTTGATTTCAATCTTTTTATCGTGCCCGCCGTAAGCAATCGTCACTTTGAGATCTGTTCCCATCGATTTGAAAACCTGCTCGATCTGTAAAGCTAATTCTCTTGCAGGAACCAGAATGATTGCTTGGATTCCCTTAATGTCAGATTTCAAGTTTCTGAGTACAGGAAATAAAAAGCCTAATGTTTTTCCTGAGCCGGTTGGAGACAGCAAAACGACATCGGTTTCGTTTTCAGATGCTTTATACATAGATTTCTGCATCTGATTCATATCAGTGATCTGCAGTTTTTGAAGGATAGATTCTAGTTCCATTTTGCAAAGATAAGGGATTTGGTTCTGGATTTTCGTGTTTGAAAACTTGATGTATTTGAAAGTTAAGTTTTCTGTTTTTTTTTGACAAAACCCATAGCCCCGATAGTAGCGGTTACCTCACAGCTGGCGATGGAAAAGCTTTGGAGCGAGGAGTAATAGCAGATAGCGGGATTAGCTTCTGAAAATTTATTCGATTATATTATTGATTATTAATGATTTGGAATTAAATTTAACTTCTTTGAAACTATTGTTGGTTTCAAATATTTTTCTTAATTTTGCACCACTTTTGTGAGCGCACTTTAGGCGAAGTAAAACATTAACAATTAACATCTTCCGTATTTTTCAGGATTCACAGCAAAGCCAAAGTCTGAGTAAATAGGAATACAAATTTTATTAGAAAATGTCAAAAGAGACAAATTCAGCAGAGGTTCTTTTGAACCAAAACGTAGCACCAGAACAATTTGATTGGGAATCTTTCGAATCAGGACTTAATGCAGAGGACAGAACAGAGAAGAAAGAATTAGAAGAGATTTATAACGGTTCTTTGAACGATCTTACAGATAACGACGTGATTGTTGGTAAAGTGGTAAGATTGACAGACAAAGAAGCTATCGTAGATATCAACTTCAAATCTGAAGGTGTTATTTCTCTTAACGAATTCCGTTACAACCAAGGCCTAAAAGTAGGTGATGAGGTTGAAGTAATGGTTGACAGAAGAGAAGACAAAACCGGACAATTACAATTATCTCACAGAAAAGCTAGAACGCTTAAAGCTTGGGATAAAGTAAACGAGCTTCACGAAACTGGAGAGATCGTTAACGGTTTTGTGAAATCTAGAACTAAAGGAGGTATGATCGTTGATGTACACGGAATCGAAGCATTCTTGCCAGGTTCTCAGATCGACGTTAAACCAATCAAAGATTACGACCAATTCGTAGGTAAAACTATGGAGTTCAAAGTTGTGAAAATCAACCCTGAGTTCAAAAACGTAGTAGTATCTCACAAAGCATTGATTGAAGCAGATATCGAAGGTCAGAAAAAAGAAATCATCGCTCAGCTTGAGAAAGGACAAGTTCTTGAAGGTACTGTTAAGAACATCACTTCTTACGGTGTATTCGTAGATCTTGGAGGTGTTGATGGATTGATCCACATTACAGACCTTTCTTGGTCTAGAGTGAACCACCCATCTGAAATCCTGGAAGACGGACAAACTGTAAAAGTTGTTATCCTTGATTTTGATGATGAGAAAACAAGAATCCAATTGGGTATGAAGCAATTAGAAGCTCATCCTTGGGATGCTCTTTCTGCTGACTTGAAAGTTGGTGACAAAGTAAAAGGAAAAGTAGTAGTTCTTGCTGACTATGGTGCATTCGTAGAGATCGCTCCAGGTGTAGAAGGATTAATCCACGTTTCTGAAATGTCTTGGTCAACTCACTTGAGATCTGCAGGAGATTTCGTAAAAGTAGGTGATGAGGTAGAAGCAGAAGTTCTTACTCTTGATAGAGAAGACAGAAAAATCTCTCTAGGTATCAAGCAATTGAACAAAGATCCATGGGAAAACATCGAAGCTAAGTATCCAGTAGGTTCTCAGCACGTTGGAACTGTAAGAAACTTTACAAACTTCGGAGTTTTCGTAGAATTGGAAGAAGGTATCGATGGATTGATCTACATCTCTGATCTTTCTTGGACTAAGAAAATCAAACACCCATCTGAGTTCTGTGCAGTTGGAGATAAATTAGATGTTGTAGTATTGGAATTGGATACTCAAGCAAGAAGATTGTCTCTAGGTCACAAACAATTGACTGAAAATCCTTGGGATAAATTCGAAACTAAATATGCTGAAGGAACTGTACACACAGGAACTGCAGTAGAAGTTCATGATAAAGGAGCTTCTGTACAATTCGAAGATGCTGAGGTTGAAGCTTTCTGTCCATCAAGATTATTAGAGAAAGAAGATGGATCTAAAATCAAGAAAGGAGAAACTGCCGAATTTAAAGTTATTGAGTTCAACAAAGAATTCAAGAGAGTTGTTGTTTCTCACACAGGAATCTTCAGAGATGAGGAGAAGAAAAATGTAAGAGAGAACGCTTCTAGAAATGTTGTATCTTCTTCTAGCAACGAAGAAAGATCTACTCTTGGAGATATCGATGCATTAGCAGAACTTAAAAAGAAAATGGAAGGAGGTAAATAATCCAATATCCAATTTTAATAAAGTTAAGCCACCTTGTTTTTAGGTGGCTTTTTTTACCCAAACTAATTTTATTCTATGAAAAAAGCTCTATCTATTTTAGGCATTGTTACTAGTCTGCTTTCTACAGCGCAAATCAATTTGAGCGAAGGTTTTGAAAGTACAAATTATCCATTCACTAATACTTCGTTCTTTAGAAGTAGTGTGATTGCACCATGTGTTGGAACTTACGGATTGAACAGAAATTTTTGGAACGGCGGAACTGCCGGTTCAACAATCTATTCTTCAACTGCATCCAACGGAGGAAAGCTTGATATCTCTTTCAAGTACAAGACACACATCTATAATGGGGGATCTGTAAATGGAACTCTGAAAGTAGACTATTCTGTTGACGGAGGACAAAGTTATCAGACTTTAGAAACTATTAACTTAACATCTGTTATCTCTTGCACAACTTGGTCGGGTTCAATCCCTCAAGCAAATGTTCCTTCCGGTTCTGATTTCAGATTCAGAGTTTCCGGACAATGGACTTCTGGAGATTATTGGGTAGTTTTAGATGATTTTAAATTAACACAATCTCCATTTTTAGTTGTTTCTGATGTTAATAAGAAAGAAACTGAAATATATCCGAATCCATTCACAAGCATTATTTTTATTAATAATCCTGAAAATGTGAAAAGCATCTCTATATCAGACGTTTCTGGTAGAGCTGTGAAGGATATACAGCAGGTTTCTAAAGAATTAAAACTAAATGATTTGAAATCTGGACTTTATATAATTTCAATCCATTATAAAGACGGAAAATCTTCAACTAGCAAAATTTTGAAGAAATAAAATAAAAAAAACCGGAAATTAACTTCCGGTTTTTTTACTTCTATTTAGCCGATTATTGAGCTTCATTTTTAAGTTCATCAGCTTTTGTTTTCAATTGTTCTGCTGTTTGAGTTGCTTTATCTTTTAGATCGTTTCCAAACTTAGTTAGATTTTCTTTTGCATTATTGATTGTGTCTTTCACTTTTTGCTGATCTTCGGGTGAAGATTTTTTGTATTTCCACCAAGCTAAAGCTCCTAATCCTAGTAATGCCAATAGGCCATTTGTTTTATTTCCCATGATATAATTTTTGTGATTAATTATTGATTACTAAAGTTAATAGAAAAATTTGTGCCAACCATGCAATATTGTAATAAATTTGGGCGTGCCCCTCTCCAAAACTTTCCCAATTCTCGGGTCGCGCTGTCCGTTCATATCTTTTTATTTTTTCAGAACCTAAGGTTTTCAAATTTTGGTTTCAACAAAAAAATAAAAAGGATAACCACTACCATCGCTCACGCGCTTCGCAGGGTAGAACCCGTTGTCAAAATTATATCATTTCAAATCCGATAGAAGTTTAGACAGTTTTTTCGTCAACTCTTTTCTGCTGAACTCATTGATGTTCAATTGATTGTCGATTGGATTTCCACTTTTCCAATCCTCATAAAGTGAATATATAAACTCCTGAATTTTCGGGCTCTCTTGATAATCAAAATGTTTTCCTGCTTTAGTTTTAACAAGAATAGTCTGTACATCAGCATCTTTTGGTCCAAACGAAATGATTTTTTTTCCTGTCGCAAGATATTCGAATAGTTTTCCGGGAATAATGCCTTTAGAGCTTTCGTTCGGGAAATTGGTGATTAATAATAAATCAGAATTCTGCATTTCATTCACAGAATCATTGTGAGAGAGATAACCAAAGTTTTTGATATTATTTTTCAATAGTGAATTCTCAATCACATTCATAATTTTATCATCAACTCGTCCCACAAATTTCAATTCAAGATCTTTAGCAAATTCAGAATTGGTTTTGCACAAATTCTCCAAAGCTTTCCAAAGGTTATCAGGATTTCGCAATTGCTCAAGAACTCCAACGTAACTCAACGTGAATTTGGAATTTGAGGCTTTCAAAGTTTCATTACTCTCCAATTTCCTAATTCTCTCATTCTCCAACTCTCCAACTCTGGAGTTCTCTGACTCATCAAATCCATTCGTAATACAAAAAGCATTAGCTCCATTTTTCTTGAAATTTTCTGCATCCGTATAACTTGTCGCCAAAGTCAAATCAGCATTTTCAAAAACCGATTTTTCCAGTTGTCTGTGTTTTTTATCAGAAGCAGAAGTTAGTTTCAGGTGTTTGTAATAAGATATTTCTGTCCACGGGTCACGGAAGTCAGCAATCCATTTCAGATTTGGTAATTCTTTTTTTAATCCAAGCCCAATGAGATGCAAACTATGTGGCGGACCAGTTGTGATTAGAACTTCAATTCCATTTTCTTTCAGGTATTTTTTCAAAAATTTAATAGAAGGTTTTACCCAAAATTTCCTGGCATCCGGAATGAAAAAATTCCCTCTGATAAAAATTGAAAGCTTAGAAAGAAAAGACTGGTTTTTCCCAACATCAAACTGTCCACCTTTAAACTTCTTGTTACTCTTACTGAATTTCTCCGCAATCTGATAAGGTTCCCAAATGTTGGTTTTAACAATTTTCAAGTTCTCAGGAACTTCCTTTGTCAAAGTCTCATCCACTAAAGGATAACTGGGATTTTCCGGTGTGTAGATAATCGGTTCCCAACCAAATTCCGGAAGATATTTTGCAAATTTCAACCAACGCTGAACACCAGGTCCACCAGCAGGTGGCCAATAATAGGTAACAATTAGAACTTTTTTCGATTTCTCCATTTTCAAACTTTCTGAATGCTCAGAACTGTTCTGTAAATTTATTTGTTTTTAAAGCGATTTCAAAACGATTTTTCAAAATATGTAATTTCCTATAATAATTGATTTCTAATTGTTTAAAATCTATGGTATTATGTTTGTAAAGAATTATTCTTGAAAATATTTGAATATGAAAAGATTAATGTTATTAGTAGTGATAATTATCACAGGTTTTAGCACCAGTTTTGTAAAATCTCAGGTTAATGTCAATATTAACATCAATAGCCAACCGGATTGGGGACCCAGAGGTTATAATTATGTAGAATCTTATTATTTGCCGGAATACGATATTTATTATAATGTTCCGAATCGCAGATATTATTATTTTTCCGGAAACAGATGGTTGCACTCCACTGCTTTGCCGGTTAGATATCGTCACATCAATTTATACCAAACTCACAAGGTTGTATTGGTTGATAGGTATCCTTTTAAAAGACATAAAATTCACTACAAACAATATGCGAGATATAGAGGTCATCACGGAAATCATTTGGTTGTAAAGAATTATAAGCACAAACCTCAAAATATTGTTAAGGTTAAACAATTTAATTCAAATCCTCGATATGTGCACAAGAAAATGATTTCAAAAAAATACCGTAATCAGCCGAAACATCAGAAATTCGGAAAAGTAAAAGGTCATGGTAATCCTCATAATAATGGTCATAAAGGGCACAGATAATTTAAAATTAAATAAGAGTCTCAGTTTTCTAACCGAGACTTTTGTTTTTTATAACCTTGAAATTTTAAATTTCTAGCTTCAGAATTTTCACTTCATCAGAACATTCAGTAAATTTATCTGTTTTTTTGAAAGTTTGAAAAAACGAACACTTCTCAACTCAGTTTTTATCATGATTGTTAGACAAAGAACCAATTGGTTTTTGATGCTTTTCATTTGGAAAGGTTCTGTTCTGCGAAAGATTATTCCGCAACTGTTAGTTATTACTTTGTTTTCGGTAGTTGTATTTTATTTCAAAGGATTTATTTACGATTTCAAAGTACATCTCAATCCTGCTATTTTCACATTGCTGGGTTTGTCTTTGGCGATTTTTATGGGATTTTGTAATTCGGCGAGCTATGATAGATTTTGGGAAGGTCGTAAACTTTGGGGAGCTTTGGTTATTGAAACAAGGTCGCTGACACGTCAGGTTTTGACTTTGATCAATGATAGTTCTCCGGATTCTAAAACGAGAAAGCAGGAATTTGTGAAAATAATTTCGGCATTTTGTTGGGCACTTAATTTTCAGTTGAGAAATAAAGAAGATAATGGAAAACTGAAAGAACTGCTTTCTGAAGAGAATTTTGAGAAAATAAAAGACAAAAAATTCAAACCAGTTATTTTACTTAATATAATGGGAGAATGGGTCAATACTCAGAATAAAAACCGGAAAATTGACACAATCGTTCTATCAGCAATCGATAACCAACTGAATATAATGTCTCAAATTGTTGGCGGTTGCGAAAGAATTGCGAACACGCCTTTACCTTTTGCTTACAGTGTTTTGCTTCACAGGACGGTTTATCTGTATTGTTTTTGGTTGCCATTTGGTCTGATTGATGCGATTGGCTGGATGACACCGATAATCGTTTTGTTTATCAGTTATACGTTTATTGCTTTGGATGCAGTTATTCAGCAGATTCAGGACCCGTTTGGAGAGGAAGAAAATGATTTGGCACTTAACAGTCTCTGCAAAACGATTCAGTTTTCTATTTTTGAACAGGCGGAAATTTCTCAACCACAATTCGATACTTCAACACATTATTTTATTGACTGATGGACTATTTTTTCGAACAAAAATTTACAAAACTTAATATAAATAAAGTCCCGAAAGCGGATTACGACAATTGTGTTTTTACAGAATGTAACTTTGCCAATCAGGATTTGTCAGATTACAAATTTTCCGATTGTGATTTCAAAGATTGTGATCTCAGTAATGTCAAAATCAGCCAAACTGCTTTCCGGAATGTTGTTTTCAGGAATTGCAAATTGATTGGGATTAATTTTGAAGATGCGCATCAATTCAATATTTCATTCAGATTTGAGGATTGTTTGATGAATCATTCTTCGTTTTATCAATTGGATATTAGAAAAACGGTGTTTAAAAACTGTATTTTGAACGAAGCAGATTTTACAGAAGCTAATCTTTCGAATTCTGTTTTTACGGATTCCAATTTAAGCAATGCTGTTTTTGACAGAACTATTTTAGATAATACTGATTTCAGAAACGCTATTGATTTTTCCATTGATCCCAATCAAAATCAACTCAAAAAAACCAAATTTTCCCAAGGCAATCTCAGCGGATTGTTAGACCGACTTAATATAATTATAGAATAACGAATATGAAAAAAATACTATACGCAAGTTTCCTTTTATCAATCACTGTTTCTGCACAATATACAAACTTCGATCTCATCAAAGAAGTTAAAGTTAAGAACAAAGGCGTTGTGGTTTCAGCGCATCCTTTAGCAAGTGAAGCAGGTTCCAAAATTATGAAGGAAGGCGGGAATGCCTTTGATGCAGCTATTGCGACACAACTGGCTTTGGCAGTTGTCTATCCTCAGGCAGGTAATATCGGAGGTGGTGGCTTTTTGGTTGCGGTAACTTCCGATGGGAAAAAGCTGGCTTTGGATTATCGTGAAACAGCGCCATCTAAAGCAAGTTTCGATATGTATTGGGATAAAAAGGGAAATGCAAATACGGATCTGTCACAATATGGGAGATTGTCAGTTGGTGTTCCGGGAAGTATCTCCGGAATGTTCGAAACCTTAAAATATTCAAAGCTTCCTTTTTCGAAATTAATAGAACCTGCAATTGATTTAGCTCAAAAAGGTTTTGCTATTACAGAACAGGAAGCAGCTCTTTTGAATGTTCATCAAGCTGATTTCAAAAAACATAACAAGAACAAAATTGTTTTTATTAATGATAAAGGCTGGAAAGCTGGGGATTTGTTGATTCAGCCTGAGTTGGCGGAAACTTTGAAACGAATCCAAAAGTCCGGTGAAAAAGAATTTTATGAAGGAAAAACGGCTGAATTGATTCTTGCCGAGATGAAGCTCGGGAACGGAATTATTCAGGCAAAAGACCTTAGAAATTATAAAACAAAGGAAAGAAAAGCCTTGTCTTTTGATTATAAAGGAAACGAGATAGTGTCAATGCCAATGCCTTCCAGCGGTGGAACTTTACTCGCACAAATGCTGAGAATGGCCTCTTATGAAGATTTATCAAAGTATCAGCAAAATTCTGCTGAAGCGGTTCAGATTATGGTGGAAGCAGAGAGAAGAGCTTATGCAGACAGAGCAGAATATATGGGTGACCCGGATTTTACCGAAGATAAAACCCAAATGCTGATTTCCGATGATTATCTTAAAAACCGTTGGAAATCTTATAATCCAAACTCAGCAACACCAAGCAAAGATGTTGGTAAAATCGTCAATCAGCCGAAAGAAAGTACAGAAACTACACATATTTCGATTTTGGATAAATTTGGGAATGCAGTTTCCATCACGACGACACTTAATGGTTATTATGGAAGTAAAACGGTTGTTTCGGGAGCCGGATTTTTCTTAAATAATGAAATGGACGATTTTTCCATAAAACCAGGCGTTCCGAATATGTTTGGCGCAGTTGGAGGAGAAGCGAACAAAATAGAACCGGGAAAAAGAATGTTGTCTTCTATGACGCCGACGATAGTTCTAAAAGACGGAAAAGTAAAAGTGGTTGTCGGAACGCCTGGAGGAACTACTATTCCGACTTCGGTTTTTCAGGCGATTGTTGGTGTGATCGATTTTAAACAAAATGCCAATTTTTCAATCAACACACCGAAGTTTCATCATCAATGGTTGCCGGAAATTGTGAAAGTAGAGTATGATTTTCCTGAAACGACTATTAAAACTCTTGAGAAAAAGAATTATAAATTCGAGAAAATCAAACAGATCGGAAAGACAGAAATCATTCTAGTTGATGATAATCAAAATATCCACGCTGTTGCGGATGGGAGAGGAGATGATTCTGTAGCTGTTGAGTAAATTATTTAATTAATATGATGTAATAAAATGTTAATTAGTATTGTCTTTTTAAGAAAGAAAGCTAAATGAAAAGAACTTATATTTTATTATGTTTTATAATTGTTAAATTCATTATTCAATACTCATTGATTGGGTCGGAATATGATTTGCAAAGGGATGAATTTTTACATCTGGATCAGGCAAATCATTTGGCTTGGGGATACTTATCTGTTCCTCCGGTTACTTCTTGGATCTCATATTTAATTAAATTATTAGGGAATTCCGTTTTTTGGATTAAGTTTTTTCCAGCATTTTTTGGAGCGTTGACAATCTATGTTGTTTGGAAAGCTATAGAAGAGCTTGGAGGGAATCTTTTTGCATTGATATTCGGAGCAAGCTGTATTACTTTTTCAGTTTTATTCAGACTGAATATTTTATATCAACCCAATTCCTTGGATGTACTTTGTTGGACAACTCTATATTATTTCATTATAAAATATCTGAACACAGCTCAAACAAAATATATCTATTGCATTGCAATCATTTTTGTAATTGGCTTTTTGAACAAATACAATATTATTTTTCTGATTTTAGGAATTATTCCTGCAATTCTGCTGACACCTGAAAGGAAAGAGCTTCTCAACATACATTTGTATATTGGATTTGCATTAGCATTAATATTAATTACCCCAAACTTAGTTTGGCAATTTGATAATGATTTCCCTGTTTTTCATCACCTTCAAGAATTGTCAGAAACTCAGTTGGTAAACGTTAATCGCTGGAATTTTATCAAATCACAATTTTTATTTTTTCCTGGGACTTTTCCGTTTTTAATTCTAGGATTGTTTTCTTTATTAAGATATCAGGATTTTAAAAAGTATCGATCATTGTTTTGGTCTTTCTTTATTACAATAGGGATTTTATTATTTTTTAGAGCAAAAGATTATTACGCAATCGGTATTTATCCCATATATTTTGCTTTTGGAGCGGTTTATATTTCAAGATTGTTTGATAATAAAGCTGGGCGATTTATTAAGCCTGCACTAATTATTTGGACTATTGTCGCATTTATTCCTGTATACACTATTGCTTTTCCAAATAAAAGTCCTCAGTATATTGAAAATCATTTGGACAAATATAGAAAGCTTGGAATGCTGACTTGGGAGGACGGAAGAGAACATCAATTACCACAGGATTTTGCGGATATGCAAGGCTGGAAAGAGCTGGCGAAAAAAGTCGACAGCATTTATATGAAAATGCCGAGTCAAAAAAATACTTTGGTTCTATGTGATAATTATGGACAGGCTGGAGCTATCAATTATTATTCGAGAAAAGGTATTAAGGCGGTTTCATTCAATGCCGATTATATTAATTGGTTTGATTTGAATATCAAATATGACCATGTTATCAGAGTGAAGAATGCTTCTGAGAGAAATAAGGAATTAAAGGAAACGGCTCCTTATTTCCAAAAATCACAAATGTCGGATTCTATTACTAATAGATTTGCTAGGGAATATGGAACAACTATTTTTTCCTTTATTAATGCCAAAATTGATATTAATGAAAGAATTAAAAAAGAGATAGAAGAAGAAAAATGGTAATTCAAAAAGAAAGGCTTCCATCGGAAGCCTTTCAATATTTATAAAGTCTGGATTATCTAGCGATATTCACAGCTCTTGTTTCTCTAATTACAGTAACTTTTACTTGTCCCGGATAAGTTAATTCATTCTGAATTTTTTCGGAGATATCGTAAGATAATTGATAAGCATTTTCGTCATTTACTTTTCCACTTTCTACCATTACCCTCAGTTCTCTACCAGCTTGGATGGCATATGCGCTGGAAACACCTTCAAAACTAAGAGCTGCAGCTTCCAGGTCTTTCAATCTTTGGATGTAAGATTCCAGAACTTGTCTTCTTGCGCCTGGTCTAGCTCCGGAAATAGCATCTGCAACCTGGATAATTGGAGATAGGAGAGACGTCATTTCTATCTCATCATGGTGAGCTCCAATTGCATTGATAACTTCAGCATTTTCTCCATATTTCTCAGCCCATTGCATACCAAGAAGAGCATGAGGCAATTCTGATTCCTGCTCCGGAACTTTTCCGATATCGTGTAAAAGACCGGCTCTTTTTGCAAGTTTCACATTTAATCCTAATTCAGCAGCCATAGTTGCTGCAATGTTAGCTACTTCTCTTGAGTGTTGTAGTAGATTTTGTCCATAAGAAGAACGGAATTTCATTCTACCAACAACTTTTACCAATTCTGGATGGAGGCCGTGGATTCCAAGATCGATGATGGTTCTTTTACCGACCTCGATGATTTCTTCTTCAATTTGTTTTCTTGTTTTTTCAACAACTTCCTCAATTCTTGCCGGGTGAATTCTACCATCTGTAACCAATCTGTGAAGTGATAATCTTGCGATTTCTCTTCTTACAGGATCAAAGCAAGAAAGTAGGATTGCTTCTGGTGTATCATCAACAATGATTTCTACACCTGTTGCTGATTCTAATGCACGGATATTTCTACCTTCCCGACCAATGATTCTACCTTTGATCTCATCAGACTCAATGTTGAAAACAGAAACTGAGTTTTCTACGGCTTGCTCAGTTCCAATTCTTTGAATCGTTTGAATAACGATTTTTCTAGCTTCATTTTTAGCATTCAGTTGAGCTTCTTCCATAATGCTCTGAACATGAGCGGAAGCCTTAGTCTTAGCTTCAGCTTTTAAAGACTCTACTAACTCATTCTTGGCTTCTTCGGCAGAATAATTAGAAATTTTTTCTAGCATTTCTACCTTTTGGGCTGTTGCAACATCTAGGTCATGTTGTTTTTTCTGAACAGTTTCTAATTTTTTGTTATAATCTGCAACCTGTCTTTCAAGATCTTTTTCCAACTTTCCAGCTTTGCTAAGTTCGTCATTCAGTTTGTTTTCTTTGTCCTTTATACGTTTTTCAGCTTCCTGCATTTTTTTCTCTCTGCTATTGATGTTGGCATCATGTTCAGATTTAAGTTCGAGAAATTTTTCTTTTGCTTGAAGGTGTTTTTCTTTTTTTACAGCTTCAGCTTGTACATTGGCTTTTTCTATAATGTTTTCGGCGCTTTTTTTCGCATCTTCTACTATATATTTTGCCTTTGAGTTGATAGAGCTTTTTCCGAAGAAAAGGCCACCAACTAAACCAGCTAGAAGAGCAACAACACCGATGATAATAGTGAGTGTAGTCATAATTTTATATATGTCGAGTTTTAATTGTCTTTTTTATTTGTAAAAAGTACATGACTTTTTAATTTTAATACTTCATACATTTTACTTTGTATTAGGTATAAAAAAACCTACAACAGTTCAGTTATAGAGTAAACTCCATAAAAACACGATTTGAACTTATTTTCATTTTCTGTAATCTGCGCAGGGCAGCACGCCATCAAATGAACTTTCGTCCGGTAATTTTTAATTGTTGAGTTTACTTCTTTGTGTTAGAACTATTGTAGGTAGATTGTAACGTTTGAAAAAATTATTTTTCCAGTTGTTCCAAGAGAGCATTAATTTTTGTAATGCGCTCGTTTGTATTTTTAATATTTTTTTCGTTGTTTAAAGAATATACTTCTGCATTGGTCCCCAATTTCAAAGCGCACATTGCAAGAGCATCTTGTTTATCTCTTACATCAAAACTTGCTTCAAAATCCTTTATCATGTTTTCTATCTGTTTTCCTACTTTACGAAGGGTTTCTTCTTCCGCAGCAGGCACATTCAGCGGATAATTTCTCCCGGCAATATTTATTGTAATTCTTCTGAAATCCATTTTTATAAACCGCTGTTTTGTAATTCAGAAACGCACATGTCAATTTCTTTTACCAATCTGTTGATGTGATTTTTCATCAGTCGGTTGTGTTCTGCGTTTCCTGATATTGCTGAATAGAGTTTTAATTCTTTATTTTCTTCTACTAAAATCTGGTTTCTGCGTTTTTCTTCTACATTTTCGTTTCTTAGTTTTTCCAGCTCTTCAGATTGTTCTGCATATTTTTCCGAAAGATTCTTGAATTTTTTATGAAGATTCAGGATCTTTTTTTCCAAAACAGAGAAGTTGCTTTCTAATTCGCTTAACATAACCAGAATTAAATTCTAACTTTTACAAAAATAGCAAAAATTAATGATGAATTAATAGTATTATTTTCTTTTGTTGAAATAGATTAGTTATGCTTTGATTTATAGCGATTTAAGATTAGTTTGAATAAAGAATTATTATTGGTTTGATGAAAGTTGGTTTGTTTTAAACCAACGGAAAGAATTCTGAGGATAAAAAAAGAGCCTTCAAAAAGAAGACTCAAAATATATTTTATTCAAATTTCAGAACAAACATGAAGGCTCTGCTCTGCATTGTAGATATTGCCGGAGTCCAATATGGAGGAGTCTCTGCTTTGTCAGAAACCAATTCGTTATTGGTAAAGAATGTTCCTCGAATAGCTGGCGTTAGTTTAAATCTACTGAAGTAAAACTGTATTCCAATCTCTGCAGACCAACCAAAGTTGTGGGTTGTTGTACGGAAAGTATTGACACTATTGTCTCCTTCGGAGGTTTCATTCGATTGCAAATTCACCAAATAATTGATACCTCCAGCTACATAAGGGCGGGAGTTGTACCAGCGGTCACCATGAAGTTCCAATAAAATAGGAATATCAATATAAGTAGATTTTACTATTTTTTTTGAATCCGTATCTGTAAAATCTGATAATGGTGTAAATGGTAGATTATAGTTACTACCTCCTGCATATTGATTGGCATTGTCAAAAGTATTGAATGTCAAATCTCTTTGTACAAAATGTAATCCGGGCTCTAAGCGAAGATCAAGCATCTCATTGAGCCTCAGCTTTCCAATAAGTCCTGCTCCAAAACTATAAGATGATTTTGATTCTACCAGATTCTTGTTGCCATCCATCCCAAAAACAGGATTTAGAACCATTTTATAATCAAAATTGTTAGCTGCCAAATAAAAACCCCAACTGAATTTTTGTAAATCAAAGTCTTCCAGATTGTCCGGTCTGTCTTTGGTCCTGAAAAGATTATTGAATGTCTGAGCCTGAATATTGCCCCCCAAAAATGAGGTAAGTAATAAAATTTTGATTAATTTCTGCTTCATTCTTATTTCGTGGCTTTATAAATCGTCGCTATTCCTAAACTTAGTTTTTTATATTCTACTTTTTTGAAACCGGTGTTCAAAAGTATGGATTTCATTTTTTCTCCAAAAGGAAAAGCGTTTACAGAATCAGGGAGATAAGTGTAAGCACGGTTGTCTTTGGAAACCAGTCTGCCAATTGCAGGCAGTATATTTTTGAAATAAAACATATAAAATGGCCCCAAAAATCCTTCTACTTTTGAAAACTCTAAGATATAAATACTTTTGTTTTCTTTCACGACTCTTCGTAATTCTGATAATCCTTTTTCAAGATTTTCGAAATTTCTTACTCCAAATGCAACGGTAACACCATCAAATTTATTGTCCTCAAACGGAAGTTGTTCTGCATCGCCTTTCTGCATAGAGATTTTTCCGTCCAGATTTTGCTTTCTTATTTTTTCGATTCCAACATTTAGCATTTGTTGAGAAAGATCCAGTCCTACAACATCGGAATTAGTACCTTTTTGAACTGTAATTGCCAAATCTCCGGTTCCTGTAGCCACGTCCAATACCAGTTTTGGATTGTCTTTTTTGAGCCAGTTTACTAGTTTATTCCTCCAAAGTACATCAATTTTCATTGACAAAACATGGTTTAGTAAATCATATTTTGGTGCAATGTTGTCAAACATATCTTCTACTTGACTTTTTTTGCTGTATTCTGAATTGTATGGTGTTACTTTGTTATGTTCCATTTATATGATTAATAATAATAAATGATTATTTATTCATTTACTAAAGTTTATAATAATTTTTGTAATAGTTGATGAAGTCTTGCTTTCTGAATATTTTTGAACGACTTTCTGTTTTTGCAACATTCTTCACGATTCGGTCATAATCTTCATCCAAATTGTAATAGAAATCTTCTGTATAAAGCTTATTTGTCTTTTTTACATCTCCCAAATAATGTTTATTATCAATATCAATTCCCTTGGTTGTGGCAATCAGAGAATCTTTGTTTATGCCATAACCGTAATATTGATTATTAATATAATAATCTTTGTGGCTGATATTTATTAATCCTCGGATTTTATTAACAGTAAAAGCCGAATCGTAAATTAAATTTTTGTTGACATCAAAAACTTTGATATCATTTTTCCCTTTATTAAGGTCAACTTTTAGATACTGACCAGCAGATAAAATATTTTCTTGGCCATTATTGATTTTGAAATAATAAGTTTCCGGCGTTGGATTATCAACAAGATAATAATTTTTCTTTGCTAAAAACAAAAAGTAAATAGCGAAAGAAATCCCCATTGCCAGCAAAGAAACGATTAATCCTTTTATAGGTGCGCTCAGGCTTTTCATATAATGAAAATCAAATTAAAGATGCGAATTTACGGATTTTTTCTCAGCTAAGATTCTGATATTAATCAAGACTCTTGTTACTGAAAAATAAAACTTCGGTATCTCGTAGATTTTCTGTTTTTTGAGGAGTGAAATTGAATTCGGGTGCTTGGGTTCCGTTTTCTAAATTAAGATTTGGGTTTTTGAAAATTATGGCTTCGTCCCAAAGATTATGATTGATAAATTCTTGTAATGTAAATCTTCCGCCTTCAATAATCATAGATTGAATTTGCAAATCATATAGTTTTCCTAAAATCTGATTAATTGAGTTTTCTTTTTCTATTTTAATGAATTTCAGGTTTTTATCTTCAAAGTTTTTAACCGAATTAAAAATAATCGTTTCTGCTTCATCATGGTAAATATTAGAGTCAGGAGAAACCTCCAGATTGAAATCAATCAAAATTCGGATAGGATTTCGGCCTTCAATTTCTCTTACAGTCAAACTTGGATTGTCGTGAAGCGCAGTGTTCTTTCCAATCAGAATAGCATGTTCTTCGCTTCTCATCTGATGAACAAATTGTTTTGACAGAGCATTGCTGATTTGATAAGGTTTGAAATCTTTATCCATAAATCCATCCGCAGACTGTGCCCATTTCAGAATAATGAAAGGCCTTTTTCTCTCGTGGTAGGTGAAAAATCGTTTATTGAGCTGTCTGCATTCATCTTCAAGAATTCCGGAAATGGCTTCAATTCCTGCATCGGTAATAATTTTTTTTCCTTTACCATTCACTTTGTCGTGGCTGTCCATTGCACCGATTACCACTTTTTTGAATCCCAATTCTTTGATTTTAAGAGCGCAAGGCGGCGTTTTTCCAAAGTGAGCACAAGGTTCTAACGAAACATAAATTGTAGATTCCGGAATCAGATGTTTGTCTTTATCTTTTATAGAATTAATAGCATTGATTTCTGCGTGGGGTCCGCCTGCTTTTTTGTGAAAACCTTCGCCGATAATTCTGTCATTATAAACGATAACGGAACCTACCAATGGATTGGGATAGGTTTTTCCTAAAGCTTTATTGGCTAATTCTATGCAACGTTTAATATAAACTTCGTCATTCATCATAAAAAAAACACTCAACTATTGTCAAGTGTTTTGTAAAATTAAGTTTTATTTTTTATTTTTTCGCTTCTACTGCAGTCGGTTTGTAAGTTACAGCCGGAATTGCAAAAGTAATTATAGCTTCCATCAGCTTGTTTCTTTCCTTTGAAAGAGCTTTGGTTGCGTATTTCAAATCACCTGTGATTCTCTTGGAATAAGAAAAAATCAGAAACGATTTTTTACCGTTAACATCAAAGTTTTTGAAACGATCCAGATTATATTCTGCATAAGATTCTCCGTCTTTTGGGACAACGGTTACCAGGTAATCTACAACAATCTCTTTTCCATCGGGACTTTCGGTTATATTCACGAAAGAATATTTGTCTTGAGAACGCTCTTTGCGTTTTTCAACATATTCTACTTTTTGTTTTACAGCTGTTTCAATGTCGATTTCTTTATCAAAATAAGAAAGATTAATCAACTCCTTATAATTTTTGAAATCATCATCTCTTAAGATATATTGCTGCTGAGCCCAAGTTGCCGAGTTTTGCTTGCTCCAGGTTAAAAAATATTCACTTTCACGAAAAGTCAACGGTCCGGGAATATTGAGCCTGTCAATAACTTCAACCGGAGCGGGAGCTGCCGTTTCCTCAGTCTTGGTTTCTTGAGCGTAAACCAGCGATGAAAAAGCTAAACCGATTGAAACAGTAAGTAGATTTCTTATTTTCATATTAATATTTTTTTTTGAATTAAATTTTATTTCAACTCCACAGGAATCTCACAAACAGGAATCGGATTCATCTTATGTTGAGTGGCTTTGTTAAGCTTGAGGTAAATTTCCATTACTTCTTTTTGCCTGCCTTCAAAATCTGCTTCTGTTTTACCCGCAAACTGCTGTTCCATTGCCCATTCTAATTCAGGGTAGGTTGCTCCCATTTGATCTTCGTCGCTTTTATCTGCATCCCAAAGTCCATCCGTCGGAACAGCTTTTTGGATACTTTCCAATATACCAAGCTCTTTTGCAATTTCGTAGACTTGTGTTTTGTAGAGGTCGGCAATAGGGGAGATATCTACACCACCATCGCCATATTTTGTATAAAATCCGACACCAAAATCTTCGACTTTGTTTCCCGTCCCCGTCACTAAAAGGCCGTTGAGTTGCCCATAATAATAAAGTGTTACCATACGGAAACGTGACCGGGTATTGGCAAGAGCCAGATTTTTGCTCCAGGCGCCTTCTTTATAGTCATTTACAGTTGTTTCAAAGCTTTCAAAAACTGAAGTCAGGTTTACTGTGAATCCTTCTACATTCGAGAAATTGGATTTTAGGAATTCAATATGATCTTGTGCTCTGTCCACCTGGTCTGCCTTTTGACGGATCGGCATCTCCAAAACCAAAGTTTTCAAACCTGTTTTTGCTGCTAATGTGGAAACCACTGCGGAATCAATTCCCCCGGAAACTCCCACAATGAAACCATTTACTTTAGCGTTGATAGCATAATCTTTTAGCCAGTTTACAATATGATCGATTACTTTTTGTGTCTGCATAATTTTTATTTTCTATTATTTTTATCTAATTCGTACCAATTACAGGATCGCCTTTAGCAAGAAAAGCTCCTTTGTTTTCAAAACCTAATTTTGTGAGAATATGATTGGATGATTTATTGTCAATATCTGCATAAGCATAGATTTTGTCAGTATTCAGTTGATTGAATCCAAGGTCTAATGAAGCTTTTGCTGATTCGGTTGCGTAACCTTTTCTCCAGAATTCGGGAAGAAATCTGTAACCTGATTCATAAACATTTTTGAATCCATTAACTTCATCGGTCAAAAGTTTGATTCCGCTCCAGCCTGTAAATCTATTAGATTCTTTTTCAATCACGGCTAATCTTCCTGTTCCGTTGTTTTTATATTGATTGATAATATTTTCAATCATTTTAAAGCTTTCTTCTTTTTTTGTCAAAGGTTGGATGCCCACATATTTTACAACATCGGAATTGCTGCCCAATAAAAACATGTCATCCAGATCATCAAATGTTAATTTTCTTAACATTAATCTTTCTGTAATTATTGGGAGCTTCATCTATTAAAATTGTATTTTTGCTTTTTCGAAAATCTTAATGTAAAAATAATGAAGTTTTTCCGATATATCTCTTTTTCAACGATAATTGTTTTAAGTTT
Source organism: Chryseobacterium sp. (assembly GCA_003248755.1). Lineage (GTDB taxonomy): Bacteria > Bacteroidota > Bacteroidia > Flavobacteriales > Weeksellaceae > Epilithonimonas. The sequence continues at coordinate 21,705 of QFQW01000019.1, forward strand.
ATCAGCCTGCAAAAAGGAAAATAAAAACCAATGGGATATCGAAATCAAAAATCCTGTCAAAAAAGTGGAGGTTACGGATTTGTCCGGTGAATTCTATAATTCTGCAGTGAGTTTAGAAGATTTTAAGAAGAAATATCCTTGGTTTCAAGGTTCTGTTCCCGATGCCGATTATGGAAACCGAAGAAAAGATACCATGGAAGTCCTTATTTATAAAGAAGCGATTTCCAAGATTGATAAAACTAAGTTGAATAAAGATTTAGTTGATCTTTTTTCGCACATCAAAAATTACTTTCCTAATTTTGTTCCGCCTCATATTTATCTTTATTCATCGGTTATTGATCCGCAAAATGTTACAGATCCGATTTTTCTGAGAGAAGATGAAAATATGCTTTTCGTAGATATAACAGGTTTTATGGGAGACGGAAACAAAAATTATAATGGTCTCGACCTTTACTTTCAAAAATCTATGAATCCGGAAAACCTTGTTCCGAAGATCTCTGCTTTTTTTGCTGCAAGATTGGTTCCTGTTCAGATGCAGCAACAAAAATTTTTGGATCAGATAATCTATCAAGGGAAAATCCAGATTCTTCAAGATGCTTTTTTACCAAATGTTCCGGATAATCTGAAAATGAATTATACAAAAGCTCAATACGATTGGGCAGTTGCAAATGAGGCTAATATTTGGAATTACTTTGTTGAAAATGACCTGTTGTTCAGTGCAGATCCAAATCTTTCTGAAAGATTCATTACACCTGGACCATTTTCAAAATTCTATACAGAAGTGGATAGGGAAAGCTCTCCACAAATTGCAATCTGGACTGGTTGGCAGATTTGCAAACATTATTTGAAAGCTCATCCGGAAGAAAAATTACCTGTGTTTTTGAAGAAAAATGCAACGGAGATTTTCAATGCTTCAGATTACAGGCCAAAATAGAGTTGGAGGATTTATTACTAGAGGAGAATTCTTCTTTTGTCAAGTTTTACGCCTTTGTGAACTTAAAAACAGCTAACAATAAAAAAATCTTTGCGGACTTTGTGTCTAAAAAAAGAATGTAAATATTTAAGAATAAAATCAATGAAAAAGACAAAAATCGTTATAGATGTAGAATTGGACGATAATCATGTTCCCGAAAAGTTGTTTTGGAAAGCCGAAGATGGCGGAATCAAAAGACAGGAAACCAAAGCAGCGATGATCTCAGTCTGGGACAGCAAAGCAATGGAAGCCCTTAGAATCGACCTTTGGACAAAAGATATGCCTGTTGACGAGATGAAAAGATTCTTTCATCAGATTCTGGTTTCAATTGGACACACTTACGAAAGAGCAACCAGCGAAGAAGATGTGGCGCAATGGCTTGGTGAAATTGCTGAAGAATTCGCTGTAAAGTCGGCTATTAAAATGTAAAATTAATTTAATCATATACCAATGTAACAGTTTACCAATAAATTCGGTTGTTACATTGTTAGATTTTTAGATTGGTAAATTAAATATTATGAAATTCAATACAAAAGTTATACACGGTGGGCAACACCACGAACCAGCAACCGGTGCTGTGAATGTTCCTGTATTTTTAACATCAACCTTCGCACAAAAAAGTCCGGGACAACTGCTTTCCGGCTACGAATATTCAAGAGGTGCAAACCCGACCAGACAAGCTTTGGAAGATGCTTTGGCTAGCATAGAAAACGGAGCGAGAGGTTTGGCCTTCGGTTCCGGTTTGGCTGCTATCGATTGTGTTCTGAAATTACTAAGTCCTGGTGATGAAGTAATTGCTGTAGATGATCTTTACGGAGGTTCTTACAGAATGTTCACAAGATTATTCGAAAAGTATCAGTTGAAATTTACATTCATCGGTTTTGATAATGTTGAGGAATTGGAAAATGTCATTACCGATAAAACCAAATTGATCTGGCTTGAAACACCAACCAATCCTTTGATGAAATTGGTAGACATCAAAATGGTTGCTGATGTTGTGAAAGATAAAGGTATTTTGGTGGCAGTTGATAACACATTTGCAACGCCTTATATTCAAAAACCTTTGGATTTGGGAGCGGATATTGTAATGCATTCTGCGACTAAATATTTGGGCGGACATTCCGATGTGATTGCAGGTGCTTTGATTGCAAAAGATGCGGAATTAGGAGAAAAATTACATTTTATCCAGTTTGCAAGTGGTGGAATTTTGGGACCTCACGATTCTTATTTGGTTTTGAGAGGAATCAAAACTTTGGCACTTAGAATGCAAAGACATTCTGACAACGGTTTCGAAATCGCTAAATATCTTGAGAATCATTCTTTGGTAGAAAAAATCTATTATCCGGGATTATCGTCTCATCCGCAATATGATTTGGCGACAAGGCAAATGACGGAATTTGGAGGAATGGTTTCTTTCACGTTCAAATCCGGTAAAAAAGAAGATGCCATCAAATTCCTGGAAAATATCAAAGTTTTCACTTTGGCAGAATCTTTGGGTGGAGTAGAATCATTGGCGAATCTTCCTGCAATGATGACACACGCTTCTATTCCTGAAGATAAAAGAGCTGTTTTAGGAATCACAGATGATTTGGTAAGACTAAGTGTCGGGATCGAAGATGCAGAGGATTTGATTGCTGATTTGGAACAAGCATTTAACTCAATAAATGATTAATGATAGATGATAATTGATTTAATTTTCTATCATTTATAAATTATGATTCATCAATTATAATTAAAAGTATGACTTTTCGTGATGCGACTTTAGAAGATCTTCCTAAAATTGTGGAAATTTACAATTCTACAGTCGCATCACGTTTGGTTACTGCTGATATTGAACCTGTTTCTGTCGAGAGCAAACTTGCTTGGTTTCATCAGCATAATTCAGAATTTCGTCCGCTTTGGATAGTTTTGGATTCGGAGAAAAATACAGTTGGCTGGGTAAGTTTTCAGGATTTTTACGGAAGACCGGCTTATCAGAAAACGGCAGAAATCAGTATTTATATTGATGAAAAATATCGGGGAAAAGGTTTAGGCAGGTTGATTCTGGAATATGCCATCGAAAAATCCCACGAACTTGGAATCGAAAATCTTCTGGCTTTCATCTTCTCCCATAATCTTCCGAGTTTGAATTTGTTCGAAAAGTTTGGTTTTGAATTGTGGGCAAATCTCAAAAATATTGCCGAACTTGATGGTGAAAAAAGAAGTCTTATCATTCTCGGAAAAAACATCAAGGATTAAAGTAAAATGGAAAGTATCACGCACTGTCTGTATTGGGTTATTTCCGTTTTAGCGATTTTGTCGGTGCTGATTCCGGCTATCAGAAATAATTACTGGACGTTCCGGGTTTTTGATTATCCGCGATTTCAGAAATTTGTAATTCTCCTTATTCTGATTATTGTTTGGTTTTTTGTTTTTGATAAGCCAGATATTTGTGAAAAAATCATTCTTGCTGTAGAGATTGTTTGCAGCGTTTATCTATTTTACATCATCATTCCCTACACCAGATTCGGGAAAACGATGATTGACAAAATCAAACCCGATTCTGGAGAGAAAGTTCTCGATATTTTAGTTTGTAATGTTTATCAGCATAACAGGAATTATCAGAAATTGATTGATTTGGTTAAAGAACAAAATCCATCGGTTTTGTTTTTTCTGGAAACCGATGAAGAATGGCAAAATGCTTTAAAATCGGTTACAAAACATTACGAATACAAAATCGAAGTTCCTTTGGCCAACACTTACGGACTTTTATTTTACAGCCATTTCCCGGTTAAGAATTACGAAATCAATTATTTGATTGACAATGATATTCCGTCGATTGTTGCTGATTTGGAATACAATAATCAGACGGTCAGATTATTCGGAATCCATCCGACACCGCCGGTTCCGCAGGAAAATCCGGAAAGTACAGAACGCGATGCGGAGATTCTTTTGGTAGGCGAAAAAGCAAAAAATTATGGCAGACCTTCCATTGTTTTTGGAGATTTGAATGATGTCGCCTGGTCCAGAACAACCAAATTATTTCTAAAATCCAGCGGAATGCTCGACCCGCGGCGTGGAAGAGGAATGTTCAATACATTTCACGTCAAATATTGGTTTCTTCGTTGGCCTCTTGACCATTTTTTCGTGAGTCCGCATTTTAGATTGGTCGATATGAAAGTGATGAGATCTGTGGATTCTGACCATTTTCCGATTTGGATTTCATTGGTTGTAAGAAATGAGGATAAAGAAGACCAATTCGAAATTTCACAAGAAGAAAAAGAAGAGGTAGTTGAAAAGATTGAAGAAGGTATCGAAAAAGGCGATGCTAACTAGATTATTAGCTTATATTTTGAAATGAGGATTAATATTCAGATTTTAGGATGAAATTAATAGATTTGAAAAATTCAAATTCCAAAATGAATATTATTGATTGGAAAAAATTTACTAATTATTTTATTGTAACAATTATCATATTCTTTATTTATGCAGTGATTGTCTTTTCGCAAAAAGAAAAAGTACTTGCTTTCATCAATTATCTTTTTAATTCAGATTATAGCATATATTCAAAAGCATTTGCTGGATTTACCTTTTTTCCATTTCTCATTATTGCTTTAATGTTTTTTATTTTGCTTCAACATTACTTTGGCAAAATACGGTTGTATGAATTTAAAGGAACAAAATCAAAAATTAAGACAACTTTTTTAATTACTATTGACATTTCGCAAATAATCAAAATTTCAGTTTTAGAAAAAGATAAAAATATAACTGAGATCAAATTAACGACGCATTCAAACAAATATTCTGTTTTTCATCCGGTAGAAAATTTTGTTAATGATATTAAAAATTATCTCAATCTTAAGGACGATTTTTCAATTGAATATAATCAAGGTTCAAAAACATTGAAAAAGACTTATATTCTTAATAAAAATACCAATTGATAAAGGTTTTGTATTTTTATTAGTTTAAAATTAAATCAAATTTTTATGAAAAAGCTGATTCTTGCTTTCGCAGTTTTCTTTTGTGTTCAATTTTCTTTTGCTCAGAAATCTGAAGTCAATCCAATTTACATTGTTGATAATGTGATTGTTTCTAATGTTTTGCTTCATAGTTTCAATCCAAATGATATCGAAAGTGTTCAGGTTTACAAATCACCATCCACACAAATCGAGCAATATGATGACCTTGTAAAAAATGGCTTGATTAATATCATCATGAAAAAACCTCAGGCTATCGAAAAAGTAACAATTGCTGAAGCTAAAGCGAAATTAAATCTCACTCAAGAATCAAGGTTTTTCTTAAATGATATCGAAGTTCATAACCAATCGATTCTGATTGCGGAAGACCTTTTGAAAAGAGCCAGAATCCTCCAACCCGATAAGAAATTCAATAATTATAAAGTTCCCGCAATCAGCATAGAAACCAATTAAATTTTAACGAAGCTAAAATCTTTGTGCCTTAAATCTAAGTTTCATTTTAAATTATTTTGTGCCTTTGCGTTAAAACAAAATACAGTTTGCCCAATTTGCTTTTGCCTTTCCGAATCCCTATTTTTGCTGAAATCGATAAAATTTCAATATGGTTTTCACTAAAGCAAAATTATTCTTTAGCGCATTATTCTTAGTTTTAATTTCAAATTCTTTTTTCGGACAAAACCGAATCAGCAATCACAACAATATTGGCTGGTATGCTTACAACGGAACTTTCAAATTAGATTCCAAATTCTCCATCCACACCGAATATCAGTGGAGGAGAAATGATTATATCACGACCTGGCAACAGAGTCTTTTGCGTCTGGGAATCAATTATCAGGCAAATCCGAATCTGCAATTGCGACTAGGTTACGCTTGGGCAGAGACTTTTCCTTACGGAGAAATTCCATTGAATGGAATGGGAAAAGATTTTACAGAACACAGAATTTATGAGATGGCAACGGTAACCGACAAGATTGGGAAAATCGATTTGTCGCACCGCTTCATGCTGGAACAGCGCTGGGTCGGGAGATATTCTAATGCTAATCTCACCTCGGAAGACCAATATCCTTTTATGAACCGAGCGCGATATATGATTCGTTTGCAAATGCCTTTGAAAGGAACTTCGATTGCAGCGAAAACGCCTTATGTAGCAATTTATGATGAGGTGATGATTGGGTTTGGGAAAAATGTTGGTGAGAATATTTTTGACCAAAACAGAATTGGAGTTTTGTTAGGATATAGATTCAATGATTTGGTAAGAGTAGAAGGCGGTTATCTGAATCAAATTGTTCAATTAGGAAGGGAAGTGGAAGGTAAAAACGTGTTCCAGTACAACAATGGTTTTATCATAAGTGCAAATTTTAATTTTGATTTCTCCAAGAAAACGGTTGATTAGACTAACCACAAAAGTCACAAAAGTTTTTATTCAAATTTTCTACCTTTTTGTTGATAAAGGCTTCAACTCTGTTCAGCCTGGCATTGATTGTATTAATATTAGAATTGTCATCCTGAGCGGAGTCGAAGGATTTCTATTAACGAATAAATCTTCTTTTGTGGTTCAAATTCTTTAATTTCGCAGTATGAAAATAGCATTCTTAGGACCCGAAGCCTCTTTTACGCAGTTGACAGCGACTCAATTATTCCCAAATGAAGAATTGATTCCGAAAGCCAATATTTTGGATTGCTTTCTGGCGGTTCAGAATAATGAAGTGGACAAAGCGGTGGTTCCATTGGAAAACTCTATAGAAGGGACGGTTTCTATGACTTTGGATTATCTTTATCAGACGCCGGAAATCCGAGTTGAAGCGGAAGCTGTAATGCCGATTGCACATCATCTGATGATTCATCCAAGTCAAGAAAATGATACTCCAATTGAGAAAATCTATTCTCATCCACAAGCGTTAGCTCAAAGTTTTCATTTTCTAAATAAAAAATATCCGGACGTTCCTAAACAAGATTTTGCATCAACTGCTGCTGCTGCCAAACGGGTTTCTGAAAATCCTGACCGAAAAATTGCGGCTGTGGCTAACAAATTTGCGGCTGAATTATACGGTTTGAAAATTATTAATGACAATATCCACGATGTGGAAGAAAATCACACCCGGTTTATTGTAATTTCTAAGACCGAAAATTCTTATCAAAATGAAATGGAAAGTATCGGAAAGAAAACAGCGCTCCTGATTACTTTACCACAAGACCATGCCGGAGGCTTGCATCAGGTTTTGTCGGTTTTTGCGTGGCGAAATATGAACCTTAGCAAAATCGAATCCCGAACTTTGAAAACCAAACTCGGTAACTATTTCTTTTTTGTAACTGTTGTCGGCGATTGGAACAATGTTCTTTATATCAATTCAATTGATGAGTTAAGAGCGATTGGCGCTGATGTTAAGTTTTTGGGGAATTATAAGGAGTTTTTGTTGGAGGGTTAGATAGATGATTTTATTCTGTCATTCTTGATTTCAAATCCATATTAGCGCCAATAATTCTTGTAATTTCTATTTCATTGACATTCAAAATTCGGTAAAAGATAATATGTCGATTGGCAAGAAATCCAAAAATGTCAGAAGCAATTTCGCTATAATTTTTACCAATAGTCGGATTTTCTGAAAGCATTTGACAAGCTAATTATTTCTTCATAATATTTATCAGCTTGATTTTCTGACCAAGATTGAAAAGTATATTCATAAATATTTGAAAGGTCTTCTACAGCTTTGTTTGTGAAGAAGTATTTAGCCATTTTTCATTTTTGCTTTTAGTGAAGCAAGATGACTTTCTGGTTCAAAATCTTTTGCAATTCCACTTTTGATTCCTTCTTGAACAGCATTTTTAAGAAATTGTAATTTGTTTTCTTCCTCTTCCAAAAGGCGTAATCCTGCACGAATAACTTCGCTGGCATTCTTGAATCTATCTTGCGAAATTTTATCATCCACAAAATCTTCAAAATGATTTCCTAAAGAAACAGATGTATTTCGTCCCATTTTTTTTATTAAGTAAATTAAATTTACCAAATTTTGGTAACAAATTAAATTTATTTTTCGCTTAATTCTCTTTGGATGTTTTCTCTCGCCTTTTCTTCATATTTTACTTTAAAGTAATCAGTTTTGAAAATTTCTTCAAATTCTAAAAAATGAGTCAGAACTTTTTTGCGTCCAGGCTTATACATAAAGTCAGGATAAATTGAATATTCTTTTCGGATTTGTTGAGTGTAATTTTCATAGATTTTCCAATCCTGACCAAGGATTGCCAAATCTGCATCAAGGAGAAAATTGATGTCAGAATCTTCACTTTTTGTGTGTGATTTTGTTGCTAGGATTTGATTGTAAATTCTAGTTATTTTCTCTTGAGGGACATTCAGTTTTTCAAGTCTAATTTTTGCCTTTTCTGCACTTTTTTCTTCGTTGTCTTTGGATGTCGCTTTGTAAATAATGTCGTGATAAAAAATGGAGAAAAGTATAGAGTCATAATCTGAAATTTTATCTTTCACTTCTTCCAATTCAAGAATCATATTTTCAAGATGAATGAGGTTGTGATATTTTCTGCTTTTCTGAGAATAAGATTGTTCTATTTCTTTCCAATAATTAGTTTTTAATATTTCATTATCAGAATATTTTGAGATTAAATTTGAAAAAATTGATTTTAGATTCATCGAGTTTTCTTGTAGTCAGTTGAATTGAAAAAATGTTATTTCTCTTTTGTATAAAAGGTAGAATTATAATGGTTGCCTATGTTTAAAACTGATTTTGCATTCGAAAATTTAATATTCTCATTTTCAATTTTTAGAACTTTTTCATTGTCGAAATAATAAACTGCATTGTAAATTTTTTGCATTTCTTTTTTTGAATTCCAATCTTCAATTTCTATTATAGCTTTGATTAGTTTCTTATTATAGTAATAATAAGTCTTTTTATAGTAGAAATCTGTTGAAGAATAGTCTCGAATTTTAAAAAGTTCTGTTTGTGATTTGTTTTTCAAATCATAAGTTGAGAAGCCTCCTTTTATATCTCCCTTTTTGTTTGAAATTTCTCCATCTGAAATTCCTTCTATTAAATCTTTGTTTTCATCAATGGAATTAGCTATACTATCTATTTTTTTTACAGATAATTCAGTTTGTAAACCTTGAAAAATGCAAATGCCGAGAATAATGGAACTAATAAAAATTTAATCCTCATTAGTATTTATGCTTTTCTTATTAATAAAAAAATAAACAGGCAATCCTAACAATATCAATCCCAATCCTGGCCAAGTATATTGTGGCTTGTAAATGAATAACAAAATACAAAATCCGGTTCCAATCAAAAGATAAAGAATAGGTGTGAAAGGATATAGGAATGTTTTGTAACCTCTTTCCAGTTCAGGTTTTTTGATTCTCAGATAGATGACACCAAAAACAGTAATCATATAAAACAAAACTATCACGAACGAAATCATATCCAGCAGATCGCCATATTGTCCGCTCAGACAAAGCAAACTTGCCCAAATCCCTTGCATCCAAAGTGATTTTGCGGGAACGCCGTTTTTGTTATTTTCAACAGCAGATTTCAGGAACAATCCATCTTTTGCCATTGTCTGGAAAACCCTTGCGCCTGCGAGAACAATGCCGTTTACACAGCCAAAAGTCGAAATCATCACAAGAACTGCAATAATAATGGTTCCTGCATTTCCAAACATTTTTTCGGCAGCAGCAACGGCGACTCTATCATTCGCTGCAAATGCTATAGAATCTCTGTCTAGTGCGTTGAGGTAAACAAAATTCACTAAAAGATAAAGAATCATTACTGCAGAAGTTCCCAAAATCATTGCTTTCACAACGTTCTTTTTTGGATTTTCGATTTCTCCGGAAATGAAAGTCACATTTTCCCAAGCCACAGAACTGAAAACCGAACCAACCATTGCCGCAGCAATTCCGCCCAGAACAGTTGCGCCGGAAATATTTTTCCATTCGGTTTGTTTCAGATTTTGGAAAGCATCCCAACCGAAACTCATGTTGGAATTCCAATTGGATTGAGAAATCAAAACGAAGCCAAGAACAATCAAACCAAGAAGTGCAATGATTTTTGATGAGGTAAAAACATTCTGAAGAATTTTTCCGCTTTCAACTCCTCTTGTATTCACAAACGTTAAAAACAGAATCACAAAAATTGCCAGAATCTGAATCCAAGTAATTTTAAAATCACCATTTTGGAAAATCGGGGCTGCATCATTAAGTGCCGGGACAAGATAAGCTGTAAACTTTCCGAAAGCAACTGCAACTGCCGCAATGGTTCCTGTTTGAATGACAGTGAACATTCCCCAGCCGTATAGAAATCCCATCGGTTTGCCGAAAATCTCTGTGATGTAAGTATATTGTCCACCTGCTTTTGGAAACATTGCTGACAATTCACCGTAACTTATCGCCGCTGCAACAGTCATTACTGCAGTGATGAGCCAAACGACAATCAGCCAATAGCCGGAACCCAGATTTCGCATAATGTCGGCACTCACGATAAAAATTCCGCTTCCTATCATCGAGCCCATTACGATCATCACAGCGTCCCAAAGTTTGAGTTTTTTCTCCATAGTTTTTATTAATAATCAAATATAACAATAATCAACACATCAAAAGCTGTATATTTATGGTTATAAAAATTTTGTTTCGAGTCTATGAAAATCAGTTTGTGTCTCATTGTTAAAAATGAAGAGGAGGTTTTAGCAAGATGTCTGGAAAGCGCGAGAGATTTTGCAGATGAAATCATCGTCGTTGATACAGGTTCTACCGATAAAACCAAAGAAATTGCAAAACAATTTACAGATAAAATTTACGATTTTGAATGGATCAATGATTTTTCTGCCGCGCGTAATTTTGCATTTTCCAAAGCAACTATGGATTATCAGATGTGGCTGGATGCGGACGATGTTGTTCCTGAAAAATCGGTTAAGCAAATCAATGAATTGAAGGGAACTTTAAATGATGATGTTGAGATAGTCACGATGAAATATGTCTTGTCAATTGATCAAAATGATAAGCCTACGTTCCATTCTACCCGGGAAAGGTTGTTTAAAAGAAGTAAGAATTATGAATGGATTGATCCTGTTCACGAATGTATACCTTTGATTGGTAATCTCCATTATACTGATATTGAAATTTGGCATAAAAAAACGAAACTCGAAGTGCTTTCTACCAGAAATATTGATATTTACAGAAATTTGGAAAATAGAGGGGAAAAGTTTTCGCCACGACAACTTTATTATTATGCCAGAGAATTACGAGAGCACAATGAGACTGGCAAAGCCATTATATATTATGAGAAGTTTTTAGAGACCGGATTGGGCTGGGTGGAAGATAACATTGCCGCTTGTCATCAATTAGCTGTCGATTATAATAATATTGGAGCTAAGGAAAAAGTTCTGCCTATTTTACTGAAAACCTTTGAATATGACACACCAAGACCTGAAATATGCTGTCAATTAGGCTATTACTATAAAGATGCGGAAAATTATGGTCAAGCCTTCAAATGGTTTGATCTGGCCACAAAACTTCCAAAAGCTGACTATATTGGTTTTACATTTTCTGATTATTCCGGTTATATACCTAATATCGAAGCTTGCGTTTGTTTATCACATTTAGGAAATTATCATCAGGCAAATGAATATAATGAGAGAGCCGCTTTGGCTAGACCAGATTGCCCATATGTAAAACAGAATAGAGAATATCTGAAAGCAATGTTAACTAATTGATTTTAAACACTGTGTTTTAAAAAAAAACCATATCAAGATGGTTTTATGTGTTTTTAAATCTTAAGGTTTCTGCAATTATTAAACATTGATTTAGTGTAAGTTGTTTGTGTTTTTTTATATTGCAGGTAATAATTTAATATTTGTATTATATATATTTATATATTTGTATATAATTGAAAAACTGATAATTATACAATATATATGATATGAAAACTACATTAATCACGGGTTGTTTTTTGCTGTTGGGTTTTTCTATCCAAGTTTCAGCCCAAGAGTCTATTAATGCCAGTGGAAATAATTCCTCGGGTTCCAGTGGCAGTGTTACCTCTTCAATTGGTCAGTCTTTTTATGAAGCATTCACTTCTTCGTCAGGGAATGTTTCTACAGGTGTTCAGCAGTCTTACGAAATAACAGAGACCTTAGGTACTGACATTCAAGAAATTAATTTAAGCTTTAAAATCTATCCAAATCCAACTCCAGATATATTATATCTAAAGGTTGGATTTAATGATTATAAAAAGTATCGTTATGAACTTTTTGATGGAAGTGGAAAGGTTTTAACAAGTAAATCTGTTAATGAGTCCCAAGCTTCTATTTTAATGTCATCATATCCTGCTGCTATGTATTACCTTAAGGTGTTGAAAGAAGGCAAGGTCGTAAAGATCTTCAAAGTTCTAAAAACCGATAAATAATAACTAATAAAATAATTTAACTATGAAAAAGCTTTCTTTTCTGGCTGCCTCTTTGGCTTCTATTTTGGCATTCTCCCAATCACAGGATGCTATGAGTTATCAGGCTATCATAAGAAACTCAAACAATGAACTGGTCAAGAATCAGAATGTAGGGATGAAATTCTCAATATTAAAAGGTTCGCCGACTGGAACAGTCGTCTATTCTGAAACGCAAAGTCCACAAACCAATACAAATGGGCTGGTCACCGCTAAGATAGGTGCGGGGACATTGGTGACCGGGTCCTATTCTGCAATTAACTGGGGAGCTGATACTTATTTCATTAAAACAGAAACAGATCCTAATGGTTCAACGAATTATACAATAACGGGAACTTCCCAACTATTGAGCGTGCCCTATGCATTGTATGCAAAAAATTCTGGAAGTTCGCTTCCTGGCCCCACAGGGGCTACAGGCGCAACGGGACCTGCGGGTGCAACAGGTCCTCAGGGAATTACAGGTAATACTGGCCCCTCAGGCGCGCAAGGTGTAACAGGGGCGGTAGGGGCGACTGGCGCAACAGGTCCTCAAGGAATCCAAGGCATTCAGGGAGTTACGGGTAATACTGGCCCTGCAGGTGCACAAGGTACAACAGGTCCTCAAGGCATTCAGGGGGCGACAGGTAATGCTGGCCCTGCAGGAGCAAATGGTGCAACAGGTCCTCAAGGGCCGGTTGGAGCAATAGGTCCAGCAGGTGTTCAGGGAGCTACAGGAGCGATTGGCCCTACAGGACCAACGGGTAGTACTGGTGCCGGTATTTCTAATGGAACTACAGGTGCCCAGATTATTCTGACTAGTGTTGCGGCACCATATTATCCTGGAGTTCCTCAAACGGTAACTGGCGATGTTACCATAAATTCATCTGCTGTAACCACTATTGCTGCAAATGCAATTACTACAAGTAAAATCAATGACGGTGCAGTAACTATAGCTAAAATTTCTACGACATCAGGAACGGCAAGTTCTTCCACATATCTTAGAGGTGATGGAACTTGGGCAACCCCAAGTGGGGGAGGAAGTGGTGCTAGTATTGCCTTAAGTGCTACAAATACTGCTAATGTAACTGTGCCTACGGGAGGTTCCAGTATACCGGATGTTCCGTTTTCATTTAATTCTTATGGTACGCCGGGTTCTGGTTCATTTGATGGTAGTAAATTTACTGTAGCAACGGCGGGTATTTATGCAATTAATGTACATATTTTATCGACAACAAACACATCTGTGAGTTTACGCCCAATCGTATATGTAAATGGTACACCAGCTGTTTATGGAGTTATTAATACTGGAAGTACTAACTGGCCAACTTCGACAGGTAGCTCCTCGATGGTGACTTATACAAATTATTTTACAGCTGGCGATATTATTTCTATATATGTTAATAACCAAAATAGTGCAAGTACTGCTACTGTTTCAACCAATGGGACTACAAAATTAACTATTATAAAATTGTAAGTTAAAAGAATATATCCTAAAAATGACTGTCTAATTTTGGGCGGTCTTTTTTTTATTTTTATTATTTATGTACAAGCCCAATGATTCTTTAAAAATACATTCAGCGGTTAATTAATATCATAAAAATCGTTTTTAATTCGATATTATGATTAAAATAATCCGTCCAAAAGAGATTTTGAATAAATATAAATGAATAATTTTCTTAAAATTATACTATAAAATTAAAGTTTCATTAAGCTTTTAATAATAATTTGTTAGTCTGAATAGAAATATTTAATTTTGCAACTTCAATTTTAACAAATATGGAATTAGAATACAAAGAACATCTGAGCCCAATGCTGAAAGGCGATGTCAAGAATTATCTTATCGATATCGATGGAACGATTACAGACGATGTTCCTAACGAAGAACCAGAAAGAATGGTAACTTGTGAGCCATTTCCGGATGCTTTGGCAACCATCAATAAGTGGTATGACGAAGGTCATCAGATTTGTTTCTTCACTTCCAGAACAGAAGATTTGAGAGAAATTACAGAAACTTGGTTGAACAAACACGGTTTCAAATATCATAGTGTTTTGCTGGGGAAACCAAGAGGTGGAAACTATCACTGGATAGACAATCACCTTGTGAGAGCAACAAGATACAAAGGAAAATTCACGGATATGGTTGAAAAACAAGTAACCATAGAAGTTTTCCGTGACTAAAAATATTTTCAAATCAAATTCCCGAAGTTTCTATTTTCGGGAATTTTTGATTGGATGACAAAACCCATAGCCCCGATTATAGTGGAAATCCTTTTGCTTTTTTTTCACATATGAAAAAGCAAAAGATTGCAACGGAAAGCGGGATTAAGCTCCTAAACCAATTAATTATTGAACAGATTCTGTTCTTCAAAAAAATATACAATTTATAATGAAAGTACTTGCAAATGACGGATTGACACAATCCGGAATAGATGCTCTTAAAGAAAACGGATTTGAGGTGATCACAGACAAAGTGGCTCAGGAAAATCTAATCACTTATATCAACGAAAATCAGGTTACGGTTTTGCTTGTAAGAAGTGCGACGAAAGTGACAAAGGAAATGGTGGACAACTGTCCAAGTCTGGAAATCATCGGTAGAGGTGGTGTTGGAATGGATAACATCGAGGTGGCTTACGCGAGAGAAAAAGGAAAACACGTAATCAATACACCTGCAGCATCTTCGGAATCTGTTGCAGAATTGGTATTTGCACATCTTTTCTCAGGAAGCAGATTCCTTCAGGACTCGAACAGGCAGATGCCTGTGAAAGGTAATACTGAATTTGCTAAGTTGAAAAAAGCTTACGAAAAAGGTGTTGAACTGCGAGGAAAAACTATCGGAATCGTAGGAATCGGAAGAATCGGGCAGGAAGTTGCAAGAATCGCCCTTGGATTAGGAATGAAAGTGATTGCTTCTGACACGAGAATCGGGAAAGCGAGTGTACGTGTAGATTTCTACAACCAGCAATACATCAATGTGGAGATAGAAACGGAACCATTGGAACAATTGATCCAGCATTCGGACTTTATAACACTCCACGTTCCGGCTCAGGACGGACCGATCATCGGAAAGGCGGAGTTGGAAAACATGAAAACCGGAGCAGCTATCGTAAATTGTGCAAGAGGAGGAGTAATTGACGAAGAAGCTTTGATTGAAGCACTTGACAACGGAAAATTAGCATTTGCAGGTCTTGACGTTTTCGAAAATGAACCAACACCTTCTGAGAAAATCTTGAAACATCCAAAAATCTCTTTGACGCCGCATACTGGCGCAGCAACGGAAGAAGCTCAGGACAGAATTGGGACAGAGTTGGCAAATCAGATTGCCAGCATCCTTTTGGTTAAATAATTTAACTTAAATATCAATATCATGCTCGTTTTTTAACGGGCATTTTTTATTTTTCCGATTCAGATTAAAATTTTACTTTTGTTGAGATTTTTTATGGCAGTTATTTCCGCCTTCCGCTCCCTCCCGATTTTACATCGGGATTCGTTCAAAAAGTTTATACCGGGCGAAGTCGAAGCAGGCTGCAGTTTTGACCTTTGAATCAAATTATTATATGAAAAGAAAAGTCCTATTGATATACACTGGCGGAACCATTGGAATGGAAAAAGATTATACTACGGGAAGTCTTGTTCCATTTGATTTCTCCACTATTTTCAAAAGAATCCCGGAAATGAATCTCCTGGAATGTGAAGTATCGGTTCATCCATTCGAGAATCCTGTAGATTCCTCTGATATGGGACCGGATGAATGGCGAATGATTGCGGAGTGGATTCATGAAAATTATGATAGATTTGACGGATTTCTGATTCTTCACGGAACTGATACAATGTCTTACACAGCTTCTGCGCTTAGTTTTATGCTTAAGAATCTTGGGAAACCTGTGATACTTACAGGGTCTCAATTGCCGATTGGAGATTTGCGAACTGATGCGAAAGAAAACCTTTTGACAAGTCTTTATTATGCCAGTCTTTATGAAAACGATGATGCCGTTATCAAAGAAGTCGCTGTTTATTTTGAATACAAGCTTCTTCGAGGAAACCGAAGTCTGAAATATTCTGCTGAATTTTTCGATGCTTATCAAAGTCCGAATTATCCGATTCTTGGTCAGTCTGGTGTTCATCTCAATATAGAAAAAGATTTGCTTTGGAAACCGAATAGCGAATTCGAATTAGATATTTATCTCAATGAAAATGTTCTTTTTTATAGAATTTTCCCCGGAATGAAATTCGAATCTTTATTAGAACTAAAAACGCCGGAAGCTATTGTTTTGCAGGTTTTTGGTTCGGGGACAATTTTCAATGGTGATAAAACGCAATCCGTTTTGAAGGAATTGAGAAATCGCGGAATTGAGATTGTGGTTATTAGTCAGTGTATTTCTGGAGGAATTAGTTTTGGGAAATATAGCAACAGTAATATTTTTACTAAAATCGGTGCGATTAGCGGAAAAGACATGACTGCAGAGTCCGCGATTACCAAATGTATGCACATTTTGAAGAATCCAAAATACTCAAAAACGTTCCCTGATGTCTTCTCTAAAAATCTTTGTGGAGAAATTACAGAAGAATTTCAATAATTCTTGGAGTAATCAGATATTTCATTATATTTGCAACCTCAATTAGAAAGGTGTCCGAGTGGTTGAAGGAGCTACCCTGGAAAGGTAGTATACGGGTAACTGTATCGAGGGTTCGAATCCCTTCCTTTCTGCTTTGTTTAAAGCTTTGCTAGCGTATGTTAGCAAAGCTTTTTCATTAGAAATAAGAATATATGACTGGACGGAAGATCAACACATTCATTACCAAGAGAATCAGGAATACCAATCCCTAATCCTAATCTTATAATCAAGATTAATAAATGTTCCAAATCTCAAATTTCAATCAATAATGTAAGAATCATGAAAAAAAATAATTTTTGATGATGAGGCTTTCCTTTTGATGTCGTACTTAGTAACTGTTTATGTTATCCCTTCACTTAAATAGTTTTTGCCACTTTTATGATGTCCCAAATCGTACAATTTATCCGTTTACTATTTCTCCGCCGTTGGGATGTAGGACCTGTCCGCTGATATATCTGGAATCTTCGCTTGCTAAGAATAAGAAACAAGGTGCAACTTCATTTGGCATTCCGGCACGTTTCATTGGAGAATCACTTCCGAATTCTGAATTTTTTTTCGGTTTGAATGAAGATGAAATTAAAGGAGTCCATATTGGTCCTGGAGCTACTGCGTTCACCCGGATTCCTTTTTCAACAAGATTGGCAGAAAGGCTCCTCGTAAAAGAAATAATGGCGCCCTTTGTGGCGGAATAATCAATAAGTTTTGGGCTTCCCCTATAGGCGGTTACAGATGATGTGTTGATAATACTTGCTCCTTTTTTAAGATAAGGCATAGCATATTTAGTAATCCAGAAATAAGAGAAAAAGTTATTTTGAAAAGTTTTTGATAATTGCTCTGTGGTTATATCCTCTATAGAATCAGCTTCCCAGTGTAATCCTGCATTATTTACAATAATATCGATTTTTTTGTGGACCTTTATAACTGTTTCAATAATCTTCTTACAGTGATTTTCTTTTCCCAAATCTCCTTTTATCAAGGTACATTTCCTGGAATAGGTCTCAATTTCTTTTTGCGTCTGTTTAGCATCTTTTGTTTCGCTGAGATAAGCTATTACAATATCAGCTCCTTCTTTTGCAAAAAGTAAAGCCGTTGCTTTTCCAATTCCACTGTCGCCTCCTGTAATCAATGCCACTTTGTTTTTTAATTTTCCTTCTTTGGGATATTTGATAGGATCAGTCTCAGGGATTGGGTTCATGTTCTTTTCCAATCCGGGGCGTTTCTGTTTTTGCTGAGGTCTTATTTTTCTTTTAGTTTGTTTTTCCATTTTACTTTTTCGTAAAAACTACAAATAATGTGCTAAAAGAAAATAATCGATTTAATATGACGGAGATGTTCAGGACTTTAAGAGAAGTTAATTTTAAATAATTAATTAGCGAATCTGGATTTTCAACTCACTAAAAAGATAACTTTATATTTTACTTTACTTTTTCGAGCAGATATAGCTTTGCTCCGGAAAAAGCCAGTTTAGGCATTAGGTTTCCTTCTAAAACCATTGTTTTATTATTAACATCGATGACAGAAATATAGTTGCTGGAATTATACGCGATATAATTTTCTTTTTCCTTGGTCAAAGGATTCTTCCCGAATTCGAAATCGTATTTTTGCCAATCTTCTTTCTCTGTACTGCAATGTACCGGTTTGAATTTTGATTTTTTAGAATTAAAAATAATCTGATCAAAACCTTCCACACATTCACTGTTGAAAGAGCTGTCAGGTGCTTGGTCATTACTAAAAGTTTCAAAAGAACCTTTATAAACACCTACAACTCTCCAAGTTCCGTCTATGCGGTCCTCGTCTATTTTTCCCTTGGCTTTGCTAACAGCCCAACTTACACCGTTTACTGTTCCTTTTACGGCTTTATAGCCTATACTCGCAACACCTTTCACTGCCTTTGCAGCTGTGGAAACAATGCAAGATTGTAAGATTACAATTGAAAATACAGAAAGAAATATTTTTCTCATAATATCAGCTTTATTATACGAATATAATACTAAAAATCATTTTAATTATATATTCAGTATAAATTCATTTTGATGATTACTGATAACGTTGATGTTCCTTAGGTTTTGAAAATTTGTCAATAATAGGTTTGAAAAACGCCCGGTATTTTTCGATATCGAATAACTGAGAATCAGTCAATGCTTTATAAGTTAACCAAATACTGAATGGAAAAAGAACAATATTCGGAATCCAAGCTGCAAGATATGGATTAAGTGCTCCTTTCCATGAGAGATTTTCTACCGATAAGTTCAAAATGTAGAAAATGATAAAAATAACAATCGCAATAATGACAGGAAGCCCCATTCCTCCTTTTCTGATGATAGAGCCAAGACTGGCTCCAATCAAAAAGAAAATGATACAGGTAAAAGAATAGGAGACAATTCTCTGCTGATAAATAACAATTTTGTTATGAATTTTCACTGTGTCTCGGA
Organism: Chryseobacterium sp.; assembly: GCA_003248755.1. GTDB lineage: Bacteria > Bacteroidota > Bacteroidia > Flavobacteriales > Weeksellaceae > Epilithonimonas. Next base: position 41,097 of record QFQW01000019.1, read on the forward strand.
TGGCATTTTCATTAAAAGTAACACTGGATTTAAGAGCTTCAATCTTATTATAAGCGTTCCAAAGAACTTCTAGTTTTTTATCTTTTTTAACTGTATCTATCTTGAAGGGTTCAGTAATTTTATCTTTTGATTTTGTCTTGTCAATATATTGAACATAATTATTGGTCTGAGAAATGATAGGAGAGGAAATCGAGGTCAAAGAATTAGCATTATCCTTTCTGTTTTTTTCAAGAGTTCTATTAACTTCTGCGTACGTCTGGAAACGATAATCATCTGTGATTTTTTCCTTTTCAATAGCATTATTAATCAACTCGCTGATATCAAAATGATAAACCAAACTATCATATTTCACGGATTGGTTGGGTTGTTTTTTTCTTTCTTCATAAGGCTTGTTAGAGATGTTATCTTCATAGACGTAGCCATCATAAAGAATTAGTTTTAAGTAATTTCTGTCAACTGCAGGTGCAAATTTTCCGCTTTTAGCGATAATAGTTTGCTGGTTATCGTATGGACTTGCATTTTTATGAAGAAAAACACCTTCCAGCTTCTCATTATTATTACCATAGATTTTATCAAATTTTACAGAATAGCCTGAAATCTGGTCTATAAAAACACCTGGAGTAAAATTGATTGCAGGTTTGGAGGAGATGATGTTGAACATCATATTCTTTGCTTTCCGCTGAAAATCAGGAATGATATTATTCGAGAAAAAGAATAATGCTACCGAAAGTAAAGAGACGGTAACAAAAAGCGGCATCATTACACGCACGAGAGATATTCCCGCAGCTTTCATTGCAGCGAGCTCATAACGTTCCCCAAAATCCCCAAAAGTCATGATGGAGGAGAGCAAAATCGTAAGTGGTAAAACCATACTTACTACACTGATTCCCAGATAAAAAAGAAATTTAGTGATTTCCCAGTATGTAAGACCTTTGCCGGTAAGCTGTGACATCTGTGTCCAGATAATGTTCACGATAAAAATGAAGAACAATACACTGAAAATAAATAGAAACGGTCCAAAAAAGGTTTTGATGATATACTTGTCTAATTTTTTCAATTCAGAAATTTAGACTTCAAAAATACTGTAAAAAAAGCAATACTGAAATCGATTCCAAAATTTTAGCAATTTTTTAGTGTTAAATGGATAAAAAAATCCGCAATTGGTGGTTACGGATTTTATCAGCTATAAAAAAGTCTATTTTCTATTAGTCTATCGTCTTTTAGTCTATTAAAAAATATAATCAGTGCTCAGGAAATTAGAATCATGGTCTCTCACGATGGTGTTCAGCAATTCTTTGTTGGAATCGGTCACTTTTGCTGCGACCAGTGAACGGATGGAGAATGAGCGAAGTGCATCAAAAACAGAAAGCGTTCCTTCTGCACTGTCTTTTCTTCCTGTGAATGGGAAAACATCAGGGCCTCTCTGAGCCTGACAATTGATATTGACACGGCTTACAAGATTCACAAACGGGTCAATCAGTTTTGAAACTTCCAAAGCATCCTCACTGAAGATGCTTACCTGCATCCCGTGGTCTGCATTCACTTGATAATCGATCGGCTCATCGATGCTCTCGAACGGAACAACAGGAATTACTGGTCCGAATTGCTCTTCGTGGTACAATTTCATATCATTGTTTACAGGATAGACCACAGCAGGAAAGAAGAAAGAAGCTTCGTTGTAGCCACCGTTTTCATTCAGGACTTTTGCGCCTTTTGATAAAGCATCATCGAGACATTCTTTCAAATAAGGCGGTTTGTTAACTTCTGGAAGTGGGGTGATCTTCACATCTTTTTCCCAAGGTAATCCGCCCTTCATGGCAGAAACAGCTTCGGATAGTTTTTTAGTGAATTCTTCCGCAACATCCTTCTGAACGAAAATTAATTTAAGAGCAGTACAACGTTGACCATTAAAAGACAAGGACCCCAAAATACATTCGCTGACAGCAACGTCAAGGTTTGCATTTTTTGTAACAATCGCTGCATTTTTGGCATCAAGGCTAAGAATTGCTCTTAATCTGTTTACCTTTGGATGGAGTTTCTTAAGACCATTCGCTACTTTACTGGAGCCGATGAAAGCCAGAACATTGACTTTGCCGCTTTCCATAATCGGTGTGATGATTTCTGAACCTTTTCCGTAAAGTGTGTTTACGGTTCCTTTTGGAAAAGCTTCCTTGAAGGCTTTCAGTAAAGGATAATGGGCAAGAACGCCGTGCTTTGGCAATTTGAACAAAATGGTATTTCCCATGATCAAAGCCGGAATCAGGGTGGTAAAGATCTCATTTAATGGATAATTGAAAGGTCCCATGCTCAGAACTACGCCAAGCGGAGCTCTTCTTATCTGGGCAATTGTTCCCTCTGCTTGTTGAAAGCGGGAGGATTCTCTGTCGAGGTCTTTCAGAGCGTCAATAGTTTGGTTGATGTAATCTACAGTTCTGTCAAATTCTTTCGTAGAATCGGGTAGGGTTTTGCCAATTTCCCACATCAATAATTTGATGATCAGATCACGCTGCTGAATCATCAGGTAAACAAACTTCTGCATGCATTTGATCCTGCCTTCTACAGACATTGTTGGCCATTCACCAAGTCCGTTGTCATAAGCTTTTACGCAGGCATCCAAGACATCCAGTGCTTCTTGTGGCCCGATATTCGGGATACTTCCCAAAAGTTTTCTTTCCAGTCCGTTTTCTGTCGGGATGCAGACTGGTGAATAGATCTCGGTAACATCGCCGTCCCATTGTACCAATTCTCCATTGAGAAGATATTCTCTTTGATGGATCACCGGAACTTGATATTCTTCCGGAATTTCTTTTTTGAATATATCATCAAATGTCTGTTGTGCTGAACTCATAGTTTGTTATTTAATAAAATTTTTATAACAATAAAGTTAGAGTTTAAAATTGAATCAAGAAAGCTGTTAACATAGATTTATTCTATCCGATTCGATGTAGATTTGATATTCGGTATCTTGGGATGCTTCGACTCCGCTCAACATGACATTAGAATAGTATATTCAATAATTGTCAGTCTGAGCGGAGTCGAAGTCTTTTTATTTTACACCTGCTTTATTTATTGTCAGTAGATTTTATTGCCCAGAGTAATAACAACGGCTGCATGAATAGTCTTGCAAATCTTTTGTTATCGGTATTCAGTCCGAAGGCATTCCTTCTTTCTTTGTACTGCGTGTAATTTCCAGGAAAAACGGCCGTGAATAATCCTGCTGCTATTTTACCAACCAATGATTCGTATTTCTTTGGAGCAGCAATAATAGCCGTTCCCATTGCGATTTCCACAATGCCAGAATAAACGACGGTATCATCTTTTTCCAACGGGACCCATTCCGGAACCTGTGCCTGGAATTCTTTTCTTGCAAATGTGAGATGTCCTATTCCTGCTGAGATGAGCATCGCACCCAATCCGTATTTTGCGATAGTTTTGATTGTACTTGCTTCCATAATAAACTATTTTGGGAAGAGGTTCAAGAATGATTCCAAAAGTTGGGATGAGGGTGTTAAGATTTTATAAATGTTGTGTTGATGAGGATGCGTTTTTGTCATTTAGTTTTGGATGAAATTACCTCACTTTACTCTTGCCATTCTTCGGTTTTTCTTTCAAGGTAATGATCACGGCTCCGTATTTTGCCTTTGAACCATATATTACCATTGCGGATTCGCCTTTAAGAACATCGATTCTCTCAATTGTGTTTTGGTCCAGGCTCTTCATTTTTCTTTCAGTAATGATTTTTCCTTCCAGAATGTAAAGTGGTTCTTTTGTATCATTTGGCATTTGGATAAATTTCCCTAACATTTTTAAGGTGTCATTCTTTGGAGATGGAATACTTGCAACCTCACCTTTAATTCGGTTAGTAAATGTATCCTTTTTCACTTCACAAATTTGCTTCGGTTGTGTCTGTGCAGAAACAATACCTCCGGAAGTGAGTACAAAACCGACCGCAAACTTTGCAAACAAAGAATTGATGAAAGAATGGCTGAGGTTTCTGTCCAGCTGATCTACCCGAAAATTTCCGCAGATATTGGATTGGCCGGAGAGATCCTGCATAATATCGAAGTCGGAGGATTTGGTAAAATCTCTTACACTCTTGGAACAGACCTGACAGAATCTGCCTTTTTCCTCGGGTGTCATATCTGCCCAGTTTTCGTGACACGGTTTTGGGATGGTAACTATCATATTAATTCATTTTATAATAAAGATGCATAATCCTAAAAAAAGGTTGGAAATGATTTGAACTATTACAAATGAAAATACCGCGGATCAGGATATTGAAACTCAAAATCCAATTCCTCAATTAATTTGTTAGGAGAGATCGTTCTGCCTTTCGTTGTTCGTTCACAGGAGTAGGGAAGTCCTTTCTGAGCATTGATCACTTCTTCTTTATTCGGATGGATCGGTGCAACAATGTTATAAACTTTAGACTGTGATTGATTTTCCAGCATCTTTTCAAAAACAGAACAGATATCAGCATAATGGATATGATTCACAAGCATATCAAGATTAGAAATATTATAATTCTTTAGCAACCTTTGGTCGCCCATCAATCCGGCTAATCTCAGGATATTGGTCTGAGGAAATCTTTCTAAAATAAAATTCTCGCTTTCCACTTCATAAGGAGATAGGTCATCCTCAACAAAGTCTTTGTCAATCTCAGGATAAACTCCCGTTGAACTCATCAGAAATAATTGCCCTTTATAATTACCCAAAAAGTTTAACAGGTTCTGGCGTTTTTCTGTCATAGAGATCTGTGCCCCTCGGATTCCCGAAAACGGAACACTGATGATGATCGCATCTAGCTGTGACGCCACATCCCATTCTTTCATTTCGGGGTCCAATTTGTCTGGGAAGTTGGCCAGAGTCGTGTGAAAGCCTTTAGCGTTGAGGTCTTCTATTTTTGATTCTGTAGTGGTGGTAGCGAAGATCTCATACCTGTCCGACAGTCTTTCTCCAATATGTGTTCCCAGCCAGCCACAGCCTATGATTCCTAGTTTTTTATTCATTATTTTATTTGATTTTAAATGAATTCACGAACCTTTCTTTAAGAATATTATTACATATAAGAGTCAAAAATATCAATTATTTTCCATACAGTTTGTCATTCCGGAGGAATCTCAGCGTAGTATTAAAGAATAGCTTGGAAAAATTTGGAGTTTAGATCCCTACGGGATGACACATGATAGTTGAAGTGCTTGTTCAGAACAAAAAACTCAGCCATACGCTGAGTCATAATTTAATTGATACTATTTATATATCCGAATTCTTCGCTGCCTTCACCAGCTCATTCGTATCGTTGTAGAGCAGTTCCCATCCCGATACACCTTTCATTGCGGTCAGCAGGTTGAGGTAAGCTTTCAGGTTTTTCTCCAGGTCCTTGCGGATGGCAGAGGCGCTGGTCATCTGTCTCAGGTCTGCGTTGGCTTCTGCCTGATCAGCGAATAACGTTTCGAAAGCCTCGTGCTTGCTCTTCATCTCTCCAAATGCTGCATCCAAAGAAAGGTTTTTCAGCTTCTGTATATTTTCAGCTGTTTCCAGGGTCTCTATCAGCTTCTTCATCTGGGCTGTTTGGGAAGAATAGCTCAAACGGTCGAGGTCCAGTCCGAAGGTTTTGAAGATGCCATACAGATCCACCGCTGACTGATAATTGGGTGCGGAAGGCAGTTGTCTGTAACCATTGAGAAACGCTTTCAGATTTTTGTAGGCAACATCCCGCTCATGGTCTGCCGTGGCAACGTCTTTTCCTTTTCCGCTGTAGATCTGCTTGGTATAGACCAGGTCATAACTGGCGTAGGAGGTCTGCAAAGTTGCCGTAAGAGGGTGGTTGGTGATCACAGGATATTTCCCTGACTGGATATTGCTGAGAATTCTCTGAGCCAAAGTCGCAAGATCTTTGGTGCTCAGGCGTGCTAATGTAATTTTCATCAGTAAAATGTGTTTTTATTATTAATTATGGAACTATCCCATAGCTCAAATGTAAATAATTTAGTATTAACTCACAAACAATATTGTTGGAAACAAAATACAGTCGTATTTGGTCACAATCAACCCTGTTTTAAAGAAGTGTAAAATGTATTTGGTTACAAACAAGCTTGTTTTACCAAAATGTAAGTTGTATTTGGTTGCAAATAGGGTTGTTTTAAAGAAATGTAAAATGTATGAAGGTTGTAAACAAACTATTTTGGATGTTCGATTTTTCTGGTTTACGGAAATCCGTAGTTGTGTATTGTTATAATTTTATATATTTGGAAATCATATAGTTTAAATATAATTAATAGAGAGTAATCATAAATTTATCATATCCAAAATCAATATAGTTTATGTACAGAAAAATTGGTTTATTTTTCCTTTCCTTATGGTTGCTTTTTGTTATGATAATTATTATAACAATAAAAATTCCAATTTATCTAAAAAAAGATTACGAATTTGTTGATTTTGGAAATATATTCTTAATAAATATTATTCCACTTCTTTGTGTATTTGCCTTAATAATTGGAGCTATATCTCTTATAGATTTCAATTTTCAATCTAAAGGAACAGCTGAATTATCATTCAAAATTAAAGACATTGAAAACATAGATTATGAGCATTTAACATTCTTAACAACATATATTATTCCTCTAGTTTGTTTTAATTTTGATAACAAGAGATATGTATTTTCATTTATTATAATCTTATTTGTGATTGGAGTAATTTACATTAGGACAGATTTATTTTATGCCAATCCTACATTGGCAATATTACAATTTAGAATATACAAAGTCGAAGGTGAATTTAGAAATGGAGAGAGCCGTAAATCAATTATTTTAATAACTAAAAGCAAATTATCAAAAGACGACAGAGTTAAATATCATAAACTCGATGAAAGAATATATTATGCATCAAAAACAATAACTAATGAATAAAAACCAACTTAATGATTCACTAAATTTTTTAATTACTCCTCAAGGCGAATTACAAATAATAATATACGCAATTGTTGGAGATAATCAAGAGGTTAAAAAACTGAATATAAAAAATGAAGACTTATCTAATTTTAAAACTATTTTCATTAACTCAATTAGAACGAATATTATTGAAAAAAACGAATTTGTAGTTTTGCCATTATCTACAGTAGACGAAAGGTCAAAAGTTTTTTTTCAATATGATTTAGAAGTTCCCGAGAAATTGGAATTACTCCAATCTGTTATAGGAAATGATGGGATTCCAAATTTCAATTTCTCCAATACTAAATTAACAGCAATCAATTCTCTAATTATAGTGATTGCAGATGATGAATCAGAAATTTCATTATATAAAAATATTTCACCTGTTGAAGTTATTGGAGGGCGAAGCGGAAATATATTCAAAAAATCTAATCAACTTTTGGAAAAATTTGATGACGAGTTATTAAGAATTACTCCTAAATTTCAAGCTTTAAGAGTGAATAGTGAAATCATAATTATTGATTTAGCCTCTATTGAAAGGAATTTTGGAATTCACGAAGTTATAATTAGAGAAGCTACGGTAAGTTTAGATGTAATCAATAGAATTAATATAGTATCAAATATAGATTCTCTTTCAGAACTAGTAAATGATGTAAGTTTTGCTAGAAAATTAACTAAGGTAGCTAGGAGTTCTCCAGTTTTAAGATTAAATATTCCAAATGCAGATATTATTTCATTTGCAAAAAATCATCCCCTAACTAAAAGAAAAATTAGATTAAATGAGGATGAAACTCAATTTAGTTTAGATACAAAAATTTCGAAAAATCTTTTTATTAAAATATTGAATGACGATTTGCTAACTTCAGAATTAACTAAACTGTATTATGATACATTAGCAAAAGATGGAATCATTATAGAAGATGAGGAGGATATTTTATAAAAATAATTAATGGAAAAGTGAAAAAAAACCTGCCTTATAGCAGGTTTTTCTATGTTCTGTCATTGCGAGCAAAGCGAAGCAATCTAAAGGAGTTATCATAATCAATTCAACAGATTGCTTCGTCGTTCCTCCTCGCAATGACTTTTAAAACAAACGCTCATCCACAAAATTCGGCACCCGTTACTTTCAAATTCGCCCCGGCTGGGAATTCCCCTCCTCTGGAGGGGTGGCGGAAATTCAGAGAATTTCTGACGGGGTGGTTCTCAATTTCTTCACCTGAAAGAAAAAACTTAAATTCAAAAAAAATACAAATGTCAGGAAAACAAATGCTAACCCAAATTGAAGGTATTATCATCTACCGCAATTTTGTAGAAGACCTACCTTACAATCCTCTCTTAAAAGCTTTGACCAAAGAAAAAAGAAAATTGGGAATTCTGTCTGAAGTGTTATTCTGGAAACAGGTTAGAAACAGAACATTCCACAACATTGATTTTGACAGGCAAAGAATCATTGGTAACTATATTGTTGATTTTTATGTAAAAACGTTGGGACTCGTGGTTGAGATCGATGGAACAAGTCACGACTTCAAGCAAGAATATGATCTGGAAAGGACAAAGTTTCTGGAAAGTTTGGGGCTAAAAGTTTTTAGAATTACCGATTGGGATGTAAAGCAAAATCTTTTTGTAGCCATGAAGGATCTCGAGAGTTTTATTATCGATAATTATAGTTGATGATTTTTTTGAAATAATTGTGCGGCTTGATTTATTTAAGATAACCACCCCGTCAATTCGCCTTTGGCGAATCGCCACCCCTCCAGAGGAGGGGAATTTTCAGCTTAATAGATTTTCATCCACAACATTCGACAGCGTCACCTTCAAATTTGGCTAAACTTCCATGGCTCTTTTAATTGTGGAAACAGCACCTTGCCTATCATTATGAGCTTTGACTATTGATATAATCATTTAAAAATGTCAGTATTATCAAATAATTTGTGAACTCATTTTCGATTTCAATTTTGTATTGATGTTTGAAAAATCCTTTTGTCCAAATTGATACAAGAAGATTACTACTTTTATACAAGTTTAATTTGCTGTTAAACCATCCTTTACTTTTATATGTAAAGATTTCGATGTCATTTCCAAAATATATTAATCTGTTTTTTGAAACATCCGATTTTAAAATTAATTTTTCATTTCTGTCAAATATTTTGAAATCGTGCCATAGAAACCCAGTACGATTTATCTTGAAAATTTCATCACCAATTTTTATTTTTTCATTAAAACCTGCGAATAGATTTGAAAGAATTTCTCCTACCACATTTCCATTCTCATCCAATAATTGAAGTGGAGAAAAAATAGGATTTTTTACAGTGAATTGTTTCATTAATGTTTAATAGGTTAAAACAAACTCTCGTCCACAAAATTCGGCAACGTCACTTTCAAATTCGGTTCAGCTTCCATTGCTCTTTTGATGGCGAAAACAGCACCTTCATTTCTTGCCCAGCTTCTTCGGGAAATTCCGTTGTTGACGTCCCAGAAAAGCATAGATTTTAATCTTCTGTCGGCATCATCGCTTCCATCGAGTAACATCCCGAAACCACCGTTGATCACTTCGCCCCAGCCAACGCCGCCTCCGTTGTGGATGCTCACCCAAGTTGCCCCACGGAAACTGTCGCCAATCACATTCTGGATTGCCATATCTGCAGTAAATCTCGAACCGTCATAAATATTGGAAGTCTCTCTGTACGGCGAATCTGTCCCCGAAACATCGTGATGATCTCTACCCAAAACCACCGCTCCGATTTCTCCGTTGGCAATGGCTTTGTTGAAGGCTTCAGCGATTTTCATTCTGCCTTCTGCATCGGCATATAAAATTCTCGCTTGTGAACCTACAACCAGTTTATTTTCCTGAGCACCTTTGATCCATTGGATGTTATCTTTCATCTGCTGTTGGATTTCCTCCGGAGAATTTTTGATTATTTCCTCTAAAACCTGACACGCAATATCATCTGTTTTCTGTAAATCTTCCGGTTTTCCGCTTGTACAAACCCAACGGAACGGCCCGAAACCATAATCAAAACACATCGGTCCCATAATATCCTGAACGTAACTTGGGTATTTGAATTCTCTTCCCAAAGTCGGATTTTCAGACATTACATCAGCTCCGGCTCTTGAAGCTTCCAATAAAAAAGCATTTCCGTAATCAAAGAAATAAGTTCCTTTCGCTGTATGTTTATTGATGGCAGCAGCGTGTCTCCTCAAGGTTTCCTGAACTTTTTCTTTGAATAATTCAGGGTTTTCCGCCATCATCGTATTGGATTCTTCAAAACTTTGTCCTACAGGATAATAACCGCCCGCCCAAGGATTGTGAAGCGAAGTCTGATCTGAACCGATATCAATTCTTAAATTTTCTTTATCAAATTTTTCCCAAACCTCAACAACATTTCCAAGATAAGCCAGAGAAACCGTTTCCTTATTTTCCTGAGCTTTTTTAACTCTTTCTACCAAGTCATCCAGATTTTCGTGAATTTCATTTACCCATTTCTGATTGTGACGGATTTTGGTGATCTTTGGATTCACTTCCGCAATTACGGTGACACAACCTGCGATATTTCCTGCTTTTGGCTGAGCTCCTGACATTCCTCCCAAACCTGAAGTAACGAATAATCCGCCTTTTGGTTCTTTATTGATTTTCCTGAAAGCATTCAACACCGTAATCGTGGTTCCGTGAACAATTCCCTGCGGACCGATGTACATATAAGACCCGGCCGTCATTTGCCCGTATTGCGTCACCCCCAACGCATTGAATTTCTCCCAATCATCGGGTTTAGAATAATTCGGGATCATCATTCCGTTCGTAACCACTACTCTCGGTGCATCTTTATGCGAAGGAAATAATCCCATCGGATGTCCGGAATACATCGTTAATGTTTGTTCGTCTGTCATTTCCGACAGATATTTCATTGTCAAAAGATACTGTGCCCAGTTTGAGAAAACTGCACCATTTCCACCATAAGTAATCAATTCGTGAGGATGTTGCGCCACGGCATAATCCAGATTGTTCTGAATCATCAACATAATCGCTTTTGCCTGCTCCGATTTTCCCGGATATTCTGCAATATCTCTCGCTTTCATCTCATAATCCGGACGAAAACGATACATGTAAATCCTTCCGTATTTCTCCAGTTCTTCCTTGAATTCCGGCAACAATTCTGCGTGAAATCTTGGATCGAAATAACGTAACGCGTTTTTCAGAGCGAGCTTTTTCTCTTCATCCGTTAAGATTTCTTTACGTTTCGGCGCGTGATTGATACTTTGTTCGTATGGTTTTGGCTGAGGTAACTCGGTAGGAATTCCCTGTTGTATTTGTTCTTTGAAAGTCATTATATCGTTGATGGTTGTTTGTTGGCAGTTGATGGGTTTTTTGTGGTTTTAAAGATATTTAAAATGAAAATTATAAAACCAAATATTGTTAGTGGAAGTAAAATCCTATTTTCTGGATTATTAAAAATCAGAATATAGTTTAAAATCAATATGCTTACACTCAATATCGAGTAGAAAAAGTCTGTAAATCTTCGAAAGAGAAAAATAATCAAATAGCCCAAAATGTATATTGGATAAGTAAAAGTGAAAGCAGAAAAATTATAAATAGGATTTCTGAGAATAGCATCAATATCAATTCCCGAAAAGTTTATTGTTCTGTTAGCGCCGTAAGTTCCAATTGCATCTTTATCCGAAAACCAATAAAAAATCATTAATATAAAAACTGGAATAAGGAGTACTGCGAACAAATATTTTGTAAAAAGTTTTTTCATGAAAAGTTTCAATTTTCAAAGTTTTAAAGATATTCAATTTGAAAAATACTAACAAAATCTTTCACATAAATTGATATCACTTATATTTGCACTCGTAAAAATAAAGGGTGAATCGTGTGCAAGTCACGAGCTGTCGCGCAACCGTGATTCGCTGAGGCGGAAAGTCGGATCCCCAATAACTTTCGCGATTTGAAGTAGAAATTTGATTTTCTATTCATTTCAATGTTTAATCTAAATTCTAAAAAAGAAATGAATTACGAAGCCAAAATTAAGGAGTCGGAAACCCACGTCTTCAAAGTTGTTTTCCCCAACACAACCAATCATCATAACACAATGTTCGGAGGAAAAGTAATGGAAATGATGGATGAAGTGGCTTTTATGACTGCTACTCGTTTCGCCAGAAAATCCTTTGTAACAGTAAGTTGTGATAGAATAGATTTTAAAAAACCGATTCCTGCAGATACTTTGGTAGAATTGATTGGAAAAGTAAAATATGTTGGGAATACCAGCGTAAAAGTCAATATCGAAATATTCATCGAGGAGATGTATGCTGACACTCGTGAAAAAGCTGTTTCAGGAGATTTTACT
>QFQW01000020.1 GCA_003248755.1 Chryseobacterium sp.
GCTGGTATATGATCCAAATGTTTTCAGTATTTTAGTTCCTGAATTGGTACCATCACTAACCCATAGTTGATAGTTCATCAGAAAATAAATTTTATTCCCTGCCAAAGCTACGTCCTGAATAAAAGAAAGTCCGGAAGGAAAAGGGAATATATATTCTGTTCCTGTTTCTGTACCGTCTGTAGAAAACAACCAATAATTGGAAGAATTTGATCTGCCAATAAAAAACACTTTACCGTTCAAAATATTAAAGTGGGGATCAGAATCCAGCCCACTATTACTGAATGGAAAAATATCTTTTACTAATTTTGATTTTCCGGTAACGAAGTCATAATTCCACAGCTCCCTTCCTGTACCAGGGTTCTCAGCAGTAAAAATCAACTGATTATTATACTTAAAAGTATAGTAAGGAATGCTGGAACCTTGAAAGTTGATTTCATTGAGTTTTGCAGTAATATTTTGTCCCTGACTAAATGATAATAGAAATAAAGAAATAAAAAATAGAATTTTTTTCATATCATAGGTTATTATAGTTTTACTAATTCCTGAAACCAAACATATCCAGTTTCAAAGAAAAGAAATTAGAATAAAAATTAGAACCACCGATTCCTGAGTTTGTAATGGCATAATCCAGAGTTAAACCTTTATATCGGATTCCAATACCAGCGCTTGGCTGGAAAGATACTTTTCTTTTCAGGTCTTCAATATCTGAAAGTGTCTGAAATCTATTGAATCCTAATCTTACGAAAATCATATCCTGAAAAATCAATTCTCCACCAACATAAGGCGTGATACTCGCAAAATCTGTAGAAATAAGAGCTGCCGTTTTAGCAAAATCAATATTGACTCCGGCTTCTGGTAATAATTTCAAATCTCTATTGAATTCGAAAGTTTTACTGACTCCAAAATTAAGTTTTGGCATTGTGATTTCCATCTTATCTGCTGGAGCAGGGTTAAATTCTTCTCCATTTACAACAGCAGACAATTCTTTCTGGTTAATTGTCCAAAAATTGACTGTAGTTGTCGCATCTCTTAGCATAAAACCAATATTATAATCTGTATCTGTATGATAAATTGCTCCAATATCAAATCCGAAACCATAGCCGCTAGCAAACTTTCCTACATTTCTGTAAACTACTTTCGCTGTTGCTCCTAGATCCAATTTCTGATTACCGTTGGGATGAAATGCATAAGAAAACAAAGCTGCATAATCCGAAGTTGAGAAAGAACTGATTTTATCATAATCAATATTACCTTCGGAATCAATTAATTGCGTTGTGTTGAGAATATTATCAACACCTAACCTTACTAATGATACTGCAAAAACACCATTCCCATAATCCAAAGGTTTTGCATAAGCGATATAATCGTATTTAGCAATAGATTCAAAATATTCTGCGTGCATCGCTGCAACCTGCCAATCTCTATCAATTTTCATCAGACCCGCGGGATTCCACATCGGAGAATAAACATCGTCCTGATTAGAAACTACAGCACCTCCCATCGCCAAACCTCTAGCTCCGGCTCCTATATTCAAAAACTCATTAGAATATTTTCTGATGATTTGAGCATCAAATAATTGTGAAAAAATAATCAGTAAAAAAAATAAAATTCTTTTCATCAAAATGTTTTACAGATGACTGCTTTCTGCAATTGTATTATCTTTTTTTCTTCTTGATTTTATGATTCCGTTAATCACAATTGCAATAATCATAACCAATGAAGCAATGTAAAAAACAGGACTCATATGTTCTGAAGCTCCAAAGATAAAAAAAGCCAGAATAATCCCATAAACTGGTTCAAGATTTACAGTCAGAATTAATGTAAAAGGGGAAATGAATTTCATCAATTTCACACTTTCAAACATTGGATAAGCTGTAAATACTGAAGCCAACAATGTTATTAACGCAATATCGGTATAAGTTATTTCACTGACTGATGAAATTTGTCCTGTAAAAAGATAAAATAAACTGATGACGAGCCAACCACCTGCAATTTCGTATAAAATAATATTTCCCGAACTTGTTTTTCCAAATATTTTCCCATTAAAAACAGAAAAAACGGTTCCAAAAAGTGCACATAAAATCCCATAAATGATTCCTTCTTTATATTTCAGTTCCGCATTGAAAATCAAAGAAATACAAATCACAATAATAATTCCAATGATGACTTCTACCCAATCCGGTTTTCTTTTAAAAACCAAAGGCTCTATAAGTGAAGCAAATAATGTTGATAATGATAAGCAAGACAGTGCTATAGAAACATTGGAGACTTTTATCGATTGAAAAAAGAACAACCAATGGAAGGCCATTACACTTCCAATTCCCACAAGTTTCCAAAGTAAGCTCCAAGAGATTTTTATACTTTCCTTTTTTATAAATCTTAGATAGATGTATAAAAAAACAGCCGCCATAGACATTCTGTAAAAAACAAGTACGTTAGCTTCAGCAGCAATCAATTTCCCAAGAATTGCCGTAAATCCCCATAAAAACACAATAAAATGCAACCTCAGCAAATAAGAATTCTTCATTAAAAACAATTGATTTTCAAGTTTGCAAAATTAGAATAAAAAAGAGAATTTCTTTCAATAATAGAACATTATCAGAAAAGGAAATCGAAGAAAAAATCCGTATAAAAAACTATACGGATCTTTTAATAAGAAAACTTATTAAAAATAAACATAAACTAACTAAAATTCATTTTGTTCTACTTCTTTAACGATAAAAATCGAAGAATATTATTATCATGCCTAAATTAAAGATTAACAACTTCTTAAGCTTAAGATTAGTACTAGTATCGATTTTGGTCGTTTTTCAATGTAATCCAAATTTTAAAACATAAAAACAGTAATATTTATAATTAATTATTTTTATATATTTTTCATTAATAATTATTTATAAATAATAAAAATAAACAAAAATAGAATAAATTAAATTAAAATACAATAATTAATGTTTTATTTACAAAATACATACATTTGTAAAAACACTAATTATGAAAAATTATATTATATTCTTTTTGGTGATGTTTTCAACATTAGAATCACAAACATTTACTGGTGGATTTCCCGCATTCAAAGAAAGAGGGGCGGCTGCTTCTACAATAAAATATTACTGTATAGATAATGGTGCCGGATGCAGTGGAAGAACAATCTACAATGCAGCAAACCTTGGAACTTATTTGATTGGTAAAAATACTTTAAGGTTTATGGGAGGCGAAGCAAAAGTTAATCGTTGTGGTTATCAAACAATTACCGGAGTTAATATGTATTACAGGGTTTATACAACAGGATCACCTTCAGGCGCATTCACAGTGATTAATTATACAAAAAGTTCGGATGTTGCAAATGCGTGCTCAGGTAAGACTGAGACTTGGAAAAACATTTACACCGGTGATGGAATTGCGATATCCAATACCTTTCCAATTGGAAATTATACCTTAGAAGTTTATTACGAAATGATCACAAGTTCCGGAACTGTTCTTTTAAATAATAGCGGAGACAACTACAAAGCAACTTTTACAATGATAGATTACACCACTTGGGACGGTACAACCTGGGACAACGGATCTCCTGCAAGCGGAGTAAATGCAATTGTTAATGGAGATTTAGTCATCAATACTGTTTCCGCTACCAATAACTTAACAATAAATACCGGAACAGTCACAGTTGCAGAAGGTTATTCTTTAAAAGCCTATGGCAATGTTATTAATAACGGGACGATTGTCGTAGAAAACGACGCTACATTTTTACAAGAAAATGGAGATTCCTACTCGGGAACAGGAAATGCAATTGTTTATAGAGGAGCCAATCTTAAAAGAACAGATTTCAACTATTGGAGCTCGCCTGTCTCTGGACAAAATCTTTATAATTTTTCTATAGGAACTCCCACAAGTCGATTTTATATTTATAATGAAGCCACTGATACATTCATAACGACTGGACTTAATGCAAGTTCAACATTTTCATCAGGTTGGGGTTACGCAATTCGAGGAAAACAAACCTACCCAACAAACACACCTGTCAACGAAATGTTTTCTTTTACAGGCATTCCAAATTCTGGTCCTATCACAATCACACTCAAAAAAAGCGCAGGAACAGATAAAGGATACAACTTAATTGGAAATCCTTATCCTTCCAATATCAACTTTGGATCGTTATTTAATTACAGTACAAATAAAAACTCTATTTATAATAAACAATGGTTCTGGACAAATCTGAATGCAGTGACAACCCAACAAGGTTCTGATTACGCGGGTAATAATTATGCAACATTTGTGTCGGGAAGCGGCGGAGTTGGCCCTACTTATGTATCAAACAGCCTGGAAGAAACTTCTCTCAGGCCTCAAGATTATACCAAAGTAGCGCAGGGATTCATTGTTCAGGCAAAATATAATAATGCACCTTTAATATTTAACAATGGAATAAGATCATCCAATACAACTGATTCAATTTTCTTTAATAAAAATCAATCCGAAAATGATGAAGGCGAAAACCAAGAAGATAGCCCTGAAATAATAAATCGATATTGGTTAAAATTAATTACACCTCAAAACATCGGCAATACTATTCTAATTGCTTATAACAATTATGCAACCAATGAGTTCGATTCAGATTATGATGCAGATCTTTTAAGTATCGGAAACGACTCTTTCTATTCTAGCGTTGGATCTCACAGATTACAAATCCAATCTAGAGCAAATTCTTTTTCAACGAGTGACCAAATTAACCTTGGAATCAAATGTTCCGTAGCCGGCAATCATATCATTGCTCTGGATGGGAAAGACGGTATTTTTTCAAATCAAGCAGTTTATCTTAAGGATAATTCTAATGGTTCGGTTCATAATCTTCAAAATGAGCCTTACATATTTTTTGCTCCGGTTGGAGAAGATGGCGAGAGATTCAAAATCATATATCAAGATGCAATTTTGAATACAAACAATTCAGTAAAAGATAATTTTCTGATTTACAAAAATCAATTTGGATTAAATTTAAAAAGCGACGAAAACATAAATCAAATAGAAATTTATGACGTTTCCGGAAAATTGATTTATTCTCAATATCATCAAGTTAATCAAGTTGTAATTAATACGGATAAATATAATAAAGGCATCTACATTATAAAGATTTTTCAGAAATCCGGCGTTAGAACCAAAAAAGTGATTCTTTAACCAATATAAAAAAACAATTTTCTTATTTGTATTTTCTAAAAAAGTTTATCTTTAAGCCAAAAGAAACCTTATGGATTTAGAATTTAATAAAAGAGAAGATATTAATAAACTGAAACTTTCTGACATAAAAAAACTCTTGGCAAAAATCAAATTAGGAGGTGGTGAAAAAGCACTTCAAAAACAACGCGACCAAGGTAAAATGACAGCAAGAGAAAGAATCGAATATCTTTTTGATAAAAATTCCGAATCTATCGAGATTGGTGCATTTGCAGGATACGAGATGTATGAAAAAGAAGGCGGTTGTCCTGCTGGAGGCGTGATTGTAAAAATAGGCTACATCTCTGGCAAGCCATGTATTGTTGTTGCTAATGACGCAACAGTAAAAGCTGGAGCTTGGTTCCCAATTACGGGTAAGAAAAATCTCCGAGCTCAGGAAATTGCAATGGAAAATCGTTTGCCAATTATCTATTTGGTAGATTCGGCAGGAGTTTATTTACCAATGCAAGATGAAATTTTTCCGGATAAAGAAATGTTTGGTAGAATTTTCCGAAACAATGCCAAAATGAGTTCTGCCGGAATCGTTCAGATTTCAGCAATTATGGGAAGCTGTGTTGCCGGAGGTGCTTATCTCCCAATTATGAGTGATGAGGCTATGATTGTTGACAAAACCGGAAGTATTTTTCTCGCAGGAAGCTATCTTGTAAAAGCGGCAATAGGTGAAAATATTGACAATGAAACTCTTGGAGGCGCAACAACGCATTGCGAAATTTCTGGTGTTACGGATTTTAAAGCCAAAGATGATAAAGACGCTCTCGACAGAATCAAAAATATTATGAAGTCTATCGGAGATTTTGAAAAAGCTGGATTTGACAGGATAGAAAGTTTTCCTCCAAAAGAAAACCCCGAAAACATCTTTGGAATAATGCCAACCGTAAGATCCGAACAATATGATACTTTCGAGATTATTAAATGTCTTGTAGATAACTCTGAATATGAAGAATACAAACCAGATTATGGCAAAAGTATTATTTGTGCAACTGCAAGAATCGATGGTTGGAGCGTAGGAATTGTTGCCAATCAAAGAAAATTGGTAAAAAGCGGAAAAGGTGAGATGCAATTTGGAGGTGTTATCTATTCTGACTCAGCCGACAAAGCAACCCGTTTTATCGCCAATTGTAACCAGAGAAAAATTCCTTTGGTTTTTCTTCAGGATGTTACAGGCTTTATGGTTGGATCTAAATCTGAACATGGCGGAATCATTAAAGATGGAGCAAAAATGGTAAATGCCGTCTCCAATTCTGTAGTTCCAAAATTCACTGTTATTACGGGAAATTCTTACGGAGCCGGAAACTATGCCATGTGCGGAAAAGCTTATGATCCAAGGTTGATTGTTGCTTGGCCTTGGGCAGAATTAGCCGTAATGGGAGGATCACAGGCAGGAAATGTTTTATTGCAAATTCAAGAATCTGCACTTAAAAAGCAAGGTAAAGAAATATCTAACGAAGAAAGAAAAGAAATTCTTGATAAAATCTTAAAAGATTACAATAAACAAACACAGCCAACTTATGCTGCTGCAAGGCTTTGGACAGATGCCGTTATCAATCCTGTTGACACCAGAAAATGGATAAGTATGGGAGTAGAAGCTGCAAATCATTCTCCAATTAAAGAAAAATTCAATCTTGGTGTGATTCAGGTATAAAATTTGCGTATCTTTGCAAAACACACTTACAGATGAAAAAATATTTAATTCTGGCTGCCGGATTTTTGGCAACCATTTCCTATGCGCAATGTACTATTGCAGGAAACAGCACAATCAAACTAAATGAATTAGCATCTTTTTCCGTAGATGCAAAAGCTCAATGTGACGAATGTTATGTTTGGAAAACATCTTCTGATAAAACACTATTTCCAGAAGGTAACACAAAATCAAACAAAATCAATGTAAAAGCCAATGCTGTAGGCAAAAGCAGTATTTCTGTATCTATTCTTACACAACAAGGACTTTTACAATGTGAAAAAATAGTTGAAATTACGACAGAAAATCCAGCATCAAATCTTACAAATGCAGATAATCCTTGCGGAATAAAAATCGATGATTTTAAAGAAATTAAAGTGACGGATAATATTATTTCTTTCTTTCCAAACGATAATCCAACTTATTGCCTATATCAATGGACAGTAACATACAATAATGGAGATAAAAAAGATTCTTCTGAAAAAATTCCACAATTCAATCTAATTCAGGAAAATCCAATTATTTCTGTAAAATTAAAAATCACAACAAAATCTCCAATCTGCTCTTATACCATTACTAAAAAGTATGCTGAAAATCATTGGAAAACAAACTCTTTAACTCATCAAAAAATCGAACAAAGAGTTTACAGCCCGGTTAGCTATAGCGAGTACACTAAAGTACCAACAGATAAAACATTAAATAACTAAATATCTGTTAATATCAAAAAACTTCTCATCGTGGAAGTTTTTTTTGACCTAAATTCAAATCTTATTTTAATTTTATTAAGAAATATTTTAATAAAATTAAAAAATATCATTACATTTGTAAAACAAAATTAAAATAAATGAAACTTCCTATCATATGCCCAAGCTGCGACCACACTCTGAATGTAAGTCAGATGACATGTCCATCTTGTGCCACTCAGGTGAATGGTGATTACGAACTTCCGGTTCTTTTGAAACTAAACAGAGACGACCAAGAGTTTGTTCTCAACTTTTTTCTGTCTAGTGGAAGTATTAAGGAAATGGCGAAACAAGCTGAATTGTCTTATCCAACGATGAGGAATAAAATGGATGATCTCATCGAGAAAGTGAAAAAACTACAAAACTGAAAATTATGAAAAATATTCCTGTAAGAATCGGTTGGGAATTATTTCTCTTTATCCTAATTGTTATGTTCTTTACAAGCTACCAACAATTAATGAATCAAAATTGGAAAGCTTTGACATCTCCAATCATAATTTCAGGATTAATCTTAGTTCTTTGTTTTTCAATAAAATACAAATTAGATTCGGAATTTTTCTATGTCAAAAACTCAATTTTTGGCACAACAAAAATTAATGTCAAAGAAATATCGAAAATAGAAAAAACTTGGAATCCAATTTCTTCGCCGGCTCCAAGCATTATTGGAAGAGTTGAAATCTATTATGGGAATAACAATATTATTATTTCTCCAAAAAACTTCGAAGAATTCAAAAATGAGCTTTTGAAAATCAATCCAAACATTACCGTAAAAGAATAACTATGAACTGGAAAACTATTTTTAATCCTTTTGGAAAATTTGATGAAAAACATATTTTAGTTTTAGGAATTATATTTTTCATTATCAATATTTTTATTTGTGAATATTCTGGAATGGTAAACGACAGCATTTTTCACCTTTCCTTCATCAATGAGAATCAGACAATTTGGGACATATTGAAAATCAATTCACTGAGTTATGCTTTTGCAATAATTGTTCTATTTATCTTAGCCAAATCCTTCAATAACAAAACCAGAATCATTGACATCATCAATACGATTTTGATATCGGCAATTCCATTAGCTATCGTACCATTGATTACAGGATTGCCTTTTCTAAAAGACGCTACACAAAGCATCGCAAAAAGCGCCGGAGATCCAAGCCAAGTAGACATGGCAAATCTTATTTTGGTCACAGTTTTTGGACTTGCCACCTTACCACTAATGATCTACAGTTTCGTACTACTTTACAACGGGTTTCAAACGGCAACCAATATAAAAAAATGGCAACAGATTGTACTCTTTGTAATCGTTGTATTTGTACAGATCATTGTGAGCCAGACTATACTTTAATCAAAATTTAAACATATGAAAACCAAACTTTTATTGGTGCTGATTTTATTAGCACAGACTTTTTACGCCCAAGATTTAACCGGTTCCTGGCAAGGCGAAATCGACCTTGGCGCAATGAAACTCCCTCTGATATTGACTATTAAAAAAGAAGGAAACCAATATACTTCCACAGCCAAAAGCCCAAAACAAGGCGACAAAACCATTACCGTTGACAGAACCGAATTTGCAAACAATGAATTGATCTTCGAAATGAAAGATTTGGATGCTTCTTACAAAGGACAATTCAAAACAGACCATTTTGAGGGAACTTTTACGCAACGTTCCATAGATTTTAATCTGAATCTTTCAAGGATTGATGAAAAAAAAGCGGATAAAATCTCCAAAGAATCCAGAATCCAAGACATCGGAAACAGAGAAATTAATACTAAAAAAATTGATGACTTTTTGAATTATATGACCGATAATAAACAATCTATTGGAAGCATTTCGATTTTCAGACACGGAAAAGAAGTTTATCAGAAAAATTTTGGTCAGAATCAATTACCTAATGGAAAATGGGATTCTAACACAAGATATCAAGTTGGTTCCATCAGCAAATTATTTACAGCAATCATGCTGATGCAACAGATAGAAAAAGGAAAACTGAACCTCAGCGATAAGCTTTCAAAGTATTATCCAGATGTTCCAAATGCCAATAAAATTACAATTGAGACAATGCTGAATCATACCAGCGGGTTAGGCGATTATGTTGGAGAACATTATCAATGGCTATTCAAAAAACCAGTTGGAGATAAAGCGATTCTCGATACTATTAAAGCTCAGGGCGTGGAATTTCAGCCGGGAGAAAAAACGAGATATTCCAATTCCGGCTATTATCTTTTGAGCAGAATCCTTGAGAAAGTTGCGAAAAAACCTTACAATGTTCTTCTGAAAGAAAACATTACAAGCAAGGCGAAATTGAAAAACACTTTTTCCGTTCTGGACAATCCAACCAATGTTTTCAAATCGTATAAAAACCAGGATGGAAAATGGGTAGAAGTTGAAGACTTCGATTTTCATAATTGTATCGGTCTTGGCGACATTGTTTCCACATCCAATGATTTAAATCTTTTCATCAATGCACTATTCGATGGGAAACTGGTAAAGAAAGAAACGCTTGATAGAATGATGCCAACTCCGAAAAAGCCTTTAGATTTTGGATTAGGATTAATGGCTGTTCCGTTTTACAATCAGGTTTCTTTTGGGCACGGAGGCGACACAGCCGGAAGTCACTCTATCACATCTTATAATAAGAAAGACGATTATTCTGTTTCGATGATTATCAATGGAGAGGAATATCCTCATAATGCATTGGGAATCGGAATTTTGAGTTTGATTTATGATACAGATTATTCGTATCCAAAATTCGGGGACAAAGCAACAGAATCTGTGGATACACCAGAGAAATTTCAACACTACATTGGTGATTACAAGTCTTCTGATATCCCAATGGACATTAAAATTTTCTCACAAGACGGAAAGTTGTTGGCTCAAGCAAAAGGACAATCTTCTTTTCCATTAGAAACTTTAGATGATAAAAAATTCACGTTTACGCCAGCAGGAATAGAAATCATCTTCTCGGAAAATAAACTTCAGTTAAATCAAAACGGGAAAACATATTACTTCGATAAGAAATAAAAAACATTAATCAAAAAAAACGAGGCTTTTCATTCAAGATGAGCCTCGTTTCATTAAAAAACACAATTATGATAAAAATTTACTTCTTGATAACTTTTATTGTTTCTGCTTTTCCATCGATAATAGTTCTCACAATGTAAACCCCTGAAGGTAAATAAGCAAGATTGAGCTGAACTTTGCGCTCATTCAAAACTTTGGAAATTAATTCTTTTCCTGTGATATCAAATACTTTTACAGATTCAATCTTAGAATCAGATTCTATATTAAAGATATCTTTTACAGGATTCGGATAATATTTGAGAACTGGTTTATCAACATCTGACACAGCCAACTGTCCAACAAACAAAGTGTAATCTTCCACCTGTCCGAAGTAAGAATTTCCGCAAGGTGTTTCATTAGGTGTTGAGTTGACGGCGTGCAATCTTACTCTCATTTTGGTTCTTCCCGGTGTGATGGAAGA
The DNA here is from genome assembly GCA_003248755.1 of Chryseobacterium sp. Taxonomy (GTDB): domain Bacteria; phylum Bacteroidota; class Bacteroidia; order Flavobacteriales; family Weeksellaceae; genus Epilithonimonas. The sequence continues at coordinate 11,132 of QFQW01000020.1, forward strand.
AGGAATCGTAATGGTTCCGTTCCAAGGTGAAGTTTTCACATCTGTGGTTAGAACTTTTTCGCCTGCATCATCAAAATCTCCATCTTGGTTAAGGTCTATCCAGACAATTACTTGGTCAAAAGAAGAATTGGAACCGGTGTTGTTGGAAGCTGAGAAATTATAGATTTGACCAGCAGTTACATTTCCTGAAACATTAGAAAAATCTTCGTAACCGACATTTGCAGAAGAATTATTATTGATTCCGGCAAACGTCACGTTTGAAATTTTCCCTCCGGCCGGAGAAGTTGAACCTGCCGAACAATAGTTGAATGCGGATGTTATAAATGTAAGAGTTGCATAAGTCCCCACTGTTCCGCTACAAACCGCAGCTACCTGAACATCATAAGATTTGTTGATTTCGAGTTGAGATAAAACGTAATCGTTAGCTGTGAGATTATTAACTTCTGTCCAGACATTATCTATTAATTTTTTATATCTCAATTTATAAGTCGCATTAGCTACAATATCCCAACGGATTTCCGCACCCGTCTGAACGATATTAACAGCCGATAAATTGATTGGCGCAGAACCATCACATGCCAAGACTTTAGAAATATTAACCTTTCCAACAGCATAAAAAACATTGTCAATTGCTGAAACTCTTACAATAATATCCAAACCATCATTGAAAGATGAAAAATCGATTTCCTCAGTTCCATCGTTGGGTGTTGAAGCTTTTAATACATTCCAATTTTGGCCGGAATCTGTAGTATAATCTATTTTGACATTCGAAACATTGTAAGTTGTAGTGTTGGTATTAGCGACATCCCAAACAATATTACTTGCAATATTGTTATAAACTTTATTAGTCAAAACCTTAAAAGGTCCGTCATTACCAACTGTTATCTTTTGGCTTCCGGCCGAAATCTGTTGTTGTTTCACATCCGGATTGTTATCTCTTACAACCACTTTGAAATTCATTGTTCTGGCAACATTGGAAACAGATTCCCAATCCGCTGCGTTGGAAAGATTTCCATTAAGGACTTGACTCAGTTTTGGGAAATATCTGTAGGATTGCTGAGAAGGCGGCAAAGACCTGAATTTTGCTCCATTAGTATAATCCGCAGTTACATTTGTTACTGGAGTTGTTGCCAAATCATATTCTTCCCAGTTGTAAGTCAACGGATGATTCTCTGCGTCAGTAGCATTAGCATTCAATACGAAAGCAGTTCCTTTCGGAATGGTTTTATCTGGTAAAGCTTCCAGCACTGGTGCATTGTTATCAATAGTTGTGCTTGTTCCACAGCTTTGTGAATTGATGTAGGCTTTGACCTGCTCGATGCTTCTGATATGATAATAAGAGTCACGGTAGCTTTGTACATCCACACTCGTGATGCCTGCATAGCTCATTATCGTAGAACCAGAACCTGGTTCCATATGCGCAGATTCATTAGGTGAAGACTGAATTAAAAATGAATAAGTGTGGTCTGCCCCGAACTGATGCCCCATCTCGTGGGCCACCAAGTCTATATCAAATCTATCACCTTCCGGAATCCCATCTCTTGCAGCGCTGAAGGCAGCGCCTTTTGAAGTATTGTCATTGCTGTTGGCAGGATTTCTACAAACATTTCCAACATCACCAGCCATACCAACATTTCCTGCCCTTCCAAAGAAATGTCCAAGGTCATAAGCATCATTTCCGATTGTTGATGTCAAAGTTTGCTGCAATTGTAAATTCCAAGCTCCGCTGGCACCTTGTGAACCGCTGGAATACGGGTCGGTTGCAGGATTAGCAAAAATCAATTGAGGTAAATCCAGCACATTGACGTGAATCCCGAAATCTTTTTCGAAAACCCCATTTACACGAGTCATTGTTGCATTGATTCCCGCAGCAGCCTGAGAAACGCCTCCAAAATACTGCGTGTATTCTCCAGGAACAGAAACCGCTAATCTGTAAGTTCTGTATTTGCTATCTGTTGCTTTATTAAAGTCTGTTGAGGAATTAGAAAAATTGGAACCTTTTGATAATTCATCAATTTGCCGTTGACTTTTGGCAGACTCGGAAGTGTTACAAGAGAAGGCTTTTTCACCATTTTGTTTCTCGCTTTTTGGGAAAACTCCGTAAACCGTTCTATCCTGATTCAATGGTTCTATGAATTCGTATTTACCATCTCTGAACATCATCGATTGCAAATCATAAGGCGAAACACTGAATCTCACATAGACAGTTGGGTCACCAACTTTTGTCCCAACATAGGAACCCAGTTGATAACGTTCTGCCATAGTTTTCTCCACAACCGGCAAACTGTAAACTTCAAATTGTTCAGTTTTACCATCCAAAGTCGGAAGTTCAATAATGGTAGGTTTACTATTCTTTCCCGTTTCCTGTGTATTTGATAATTGGCTTCTTATCAAATCAAGATTAAGAGAATAGAAGTTTTTGGATTTGGTTTCTTTTAGCTTCGTTCCCTTCATGGATGTTGAGCTCCATTGTGCCGAAGTTAAAGCCAATCCACCAAAAATAGAAAGCGTTAGAAAAATTTTCTTCATAATATAATTTTAACTAATCAACCTAGTCATTAATGTTAAAAAACGAGACCTTTCTTGTAAGATTAGCCTCGTCTTGAATTAATAATTATGATGAATAGATTTACTTTTTAATCACTTTTGTCATTTCTGTTTTACCTTCAACAATTGTTTTCACGAAGTAAACTCCAATAGATAATTTAGAAAGATTGATGACATTAGAATTATTGATTTCTTGAATCAATTGTCCGCCAACATTATAAACCGATATTTGATTTACTTTTTTGTCAGATGAAACCGTCAACATATCATTTACAGGATTAGGATAAACCTGGATTTTCGTTTTGTTTGCAACATCACCCACTGCCATTGTCTCAATTGTGAATTCGTCTGCACCGATATCCGGTGTGGTTGCGCTTCTTGCATTACCATCAAAATCCGTTGTAACATCCGCAACAGAAACACCTTTGTTATCAAGCGCAGAGTTTTCAGAATCTTGAGCAATATGCAGATTTGTAACAGAAATAAATTTCGGAAGAGCTTTGATAGAGTTATTATTACCTCCTAAGATACTTTTCATTCCTGTAATATCAGTAAATGCAGGTGGACCTCCTGGGGTTTGTCCCAGATTCGGACCAGAGCTGTAATAGATATTATTATCAATATTAGAGTATGTCGCCGCTACTGGCGGAACCGAAATAGAATATGCCGGAATGCTAGTGTCTGCTAAATTGACAACAAAAATATTGTTTCTAAGATCTATTGCTCCCGCTGTAGAAACGGTAGAACTAAATGCTATAGGCATACCTTTGTTGGTTCCATCGTTCTGGGTTTCTGTCAGATAAACTGAATTGTTATAAACTTTATAACCTGTTCCCGCATTGATCAAAATCCCTCCAGTGTAGGTAGCCCCTGAGGTGTTTGCTGCAAAGCTGGATATTTTTGAGATGAAGTTGTTGCTTACCAATGTATTAGATGCAGTCCCCGCACTCAATATGATAGCTTCAGCTCCGTAACCTACAGTAGTTGCAGTTCTCAGACCGACCAGATTATTGATATCATTCTGGCTGATTACAGTTCCTACAGTTGACCCGCCTAAACTAATTCCCGTAACAGAGCTATTGAACCCATTGGTAGAAAAGTTAGAAATTTTGTTTCCAATAATCTTGTTTGCTGTAGGCGCACCACCTGCTCCGGCATTGTTGAAAATCTGAATCCCGGTCACACTACCTCCGCCTGCATTATTCACACTGATATTATCGATAATGTTATTGGAAACAGTGGTATTCATAGTTGAAACAGCAAGCCAAATCCCTCTTTTTACATCATTAGAAGTATTTTCAAAGTTCCCGATCTTGTTCTCCGAAACTATCACACCGTCTGTCCCTCCAAGATAGATTCCCATAAATCTGTTGGAATTTTCCCCGCTTGTAGAAAGGTCATTTTTGGTAATCACAGAACCAGAACCGTTTCCGACCGCAGACACGGCAATCATATAGATTCCTTGATAAGATTTCTGAATAGAATTATTCTCCAATCTTATGTTATTAAAATATCCTGCCGTTTGTGCTCCAGCTGCATTACTTACGATGATACCGCTTCCGGAAGTTTTCACACCGTTGATAAGGGTCGTATTCTTCACTGTGACATTCGTGAGTGGATTAGCGCTATCAGAAGAACCCATTGCAATAACCAATGCTCCAGTTGCAAAGCCATTGATAATACTTAGATTTCTGGAATCGGAGCCATTATTACTTCCGTCTATTGTAACGTTGCTTCCCAAGATTCTCAAAACAGGACCGGCGGTAGTAGCATTGGTAATAGTTGCATCAACACCCGTTGCCGGTTTCAAAGTTACCGAAGTAAAGTTGGATGTTCCCGTACTACGATTTAAAACAGCAGTTGCAGTTTCCGAGGTATTGGAAGTTATGGTCAGATTAACTGCACCTTGGTGAGTTCCCGCATTGATGGCATCGAAAGCATCTTTAACTGTTGTATAAGTCGCTGTTTCTGTTCCTGCGGTTGCAGTTACATCTACCTGTGCGAAAGCTACAATTCCTACAAAGCTTGATAAAAAAAGTATAGTTTTCTTCATATATATTTTTTAATTAAGTTAAATTTTAGCAATAAAAAACCGGCTATCAAACAGATAGAACTTGAAAAATAGCCGATAAGATTTCTAATTTTTAAAAAAGGATGATATTACTTTTTGATTACTTTCGAAGTTTCAGTTTTTCCTTCAATATCAGTTTTTATAACATACACACCAGCAGAAAGTTTGCTCATATCTACAGCATTGGTATTTTGAGCTATTTTTACTATTTGACCGGCAACATTGTAAACCGAGATAGAATTTATTTTTTTAGTAGAAGAGATATTCAATATATCTTTTACCGGATTTGGATAGAACTGAACTTTGTTTAAAGAAGTTTCGCTTGTTGCCAAAGCTTCTTTTACATTAAGCGTGTAATCTTCAATCTGTCCATTGTTATAATTTCCACAAGCACCGGTAGGCCAGAACATCGCGAAAGTAGAAGGTGAATTAACTTTCAAAAGTCTCAATCTTGTATTCCCTACAACTGCATCTTCAGGAACTTTGATAGTCAATTCAGCAGACAGATCATCCATACCCGTACTTCCTTTCACAAAACCAATTCTGTAGATTTCGTTCTCATTATCGAGCGTTCCATTTTGGTTCCAATCGATAAAAGCTGTAAAAGTACTTACTTTCCAGGATCCGGCTGTATTACCTTTAACTGTGATCTTATACTCTTTGCCTCTTTCCAGATTTCCTACTTTGGAAAGGAAATTCTCGTAAGAACTGCTGGCATTAGGATCAGTAGCATTAGATATATCGGCAAAAGTCACAGAAGTAATCGGTTCTGAAGTTGTAGCAGAAACTTCACAATACGACGAGGTACTTTGATTGTTTGGCAATACTCTTATTTTGGTGCTTCCTTTCAGACCTCCTCCGGACCAGTCATTGTAACTTAAAATCCAGTTGCCTTCTACAGGTTGAAGAGCGACCTGTCCCGAAGGTGCGAAAAGTCTTGAATCTGAATTGAAATCAATATCCAACTCGCCATTTTCATCGGCATACATTTCCTCATCCTTATTAAGTTCCCATCCATTCGCAGCAGGATCACCTACATTAATTTTGACCTGACCATAAGGTGTCATATTTTTTACCTTTATTGTAGAACCTGCTGTAAAATCTGACATTTTGAACTCTACTGGAGTCGCTGTTCCTGTAATCACTTGCTTAGGGTCTTTGACAACTACAAAGTTTCCTGAAGCCGTTTTGCCGGAAGCATCTTCAACTTTTAGCGTATAATTTCCTAACGGCGAAGTATTGGTCCATCCGTTGAACTGAAAAGTAATATTACCGGCGGCATCTGTAGTAGAAGACAATGACCTTAAACCACCTTGCGGATCTACTGAGGTAAACTTAATTGGCGAATTGGCTGTGAAACCACTACCACTAACTTTAATACCATATGCCCAATACCAATATTCTAAAATACTGTTTTCAGGTGCGGGATAATTTGGCACCGTTGTATCTATAGAGATGTTCTGTGCAGACATCATTCCTGATAAAAGCAAAGAAGCAAAAAAAGCGTTTTTCAATTTCATATCATTCAATTTTAAATTATGGTTCAAATGTACCTCAGAAATTGAAAAAAAGAAAATATTTACTGTTTAGAATCAGAGAATTTACAAGAATCAAGACATAGTATTATGCACACAAAACAATGAAAATCAAACATTTAAAATCAAATCGATTTCAAAATCGACTATTTATCATTTTCAAGCGGTTTATTCTTTTTTTGATGTAAAATAAACTTCCGAATGTAAATAAAAATATCAATACAATAAATAAATAGAATATTTTTTGATTATTTTTCAATTCCGAATTTTGAGTTCCTACATTTTTATGCAATAGATCGGAAAAAGATTTTTTTTCTATTTCGTCATTTTTTATCAGGTTATTTTCTAGTTTCTGATTATAGTAAAAATATTTTTCTTTATTATTTTGCCCAAGATAATTTTGACTCAGGGCGTCATAAACCTCTGTAAGCATTCCGATGTTAGAAGTATTTCTAATTTGTTTCTCTGCTTCTAACAGAATTTTATTTGCTTTCTCAAATTTCTTCTTACTTTCGTAAGCCGCAGCCAATCCAATCTTCGCATAAGGGTATAGCTCGGATATCTTATAATATTCAGCTTCTTTTACGACTTCTAAGAAAATACTTTCCGCTTCATCAGTTTTTCCAATATCAATCAAAGAATATCCTTTTTGCATTTTCGTAATATTGATATTCAGAAGACTGCTCTTATCTTTACTTTTTTTGTATTCGTTAATGGCTTTATCAAAATATCTGATTGCGAATTCCGGATCCAGGTTATCTTTGTAAATCAACGCTTTAACAAAATAGATATTCGCCGTGATCTGTTGAAGAGAATTATTATTCAGATAATCAATAATCGTTTCTGCTCTGTTGAGGTAATTGATCGCTTTTTTATTAAGCTTTAAGATATAGTATTGATTGCCAATGAATCCAAGAGAACTGATCATCATCAGAGAATCTTTTGCTTTCTGCGAATTATTAAGTGATTCGAAGCCTAGTCTGAGCGCTTCTGAAGAAAGGTGTTTGACAGAGTATGCATTTCCTTTCGCCAAAAGCAATTTGCTTTTCAGTCTTCCATCATCAATTTTTGGCTCCAATTTTTTCAACGTAATCAACGCAGAGTCAGGGTTTACAAAAGCCATTCCGTCCGCAGAAGTTATTTGTTCCTCAAGCTTGGCATTATTTTCCGATTGTCCAAAAACAAACAGAGAAATCATCAAAAAGAAAATAAATAATAGCTTTTCCATACTTATTTATTTTTCAGTTGGTCGATAAACTGTGAAGGACTCGTTCCAGTCACATTCTTGAAGATTGTCGTAAAGGTCGTTCGTGAAGCAAAACCTGCCTCTTCTGCAAGATAACTTGTTTTATATTGTAAATATTCCGGATTGTTTTCCAGTTTATCAACAATGTATTTAACTCTAAGTTCGTTAAGATAATTACTAAAGTTTTTCTCTTTATGCTTGTTGATGATTTCTGACAGGTATTTTGAATTGGTATCCAGTCGTTTTGCCAAAACAGCCAGAGATAGATTGGGATCTGTTACATCTTTGGATTGTTCAAAAATCTCCAATTTGGAAAGAATAAGATTTTCCGTTTTTTCAGGAATCACAAAAACATTACTTGCCTGGAAATCTTTCAGTTGATCGCTCAACTTCTGTTCATATTCTTCGGAGATGCTTCGTTTTTCCAATTCCACATTGACCATTTTTATTCTGTTTTTCAGAATCAAGAAATAGAATAAGAAGCTGATGACAGTTAAGAATGATATGACGAAAAGCACAAGTAAAATTTTATTCTGAAGATTTTTTTCCGACAGGTTGATTTGCTTTTCTTTTTGATCGATGAGATTGATGACACTTACCCTGGCATTTTGTAAGTCTAAAATCGAAAGTTTTAAGATTCGGATATACTCTTTTCTTATGCGGAAGCAATCTTCAGATCTGTTTCCATTACAAACTTTTTGAGACCAGTCTTTATACAGGTCTTTATAAAAAACATCGCTGTAACGAGGATATTTTTTCTTTAAATCAACCAGATCCGATTCTTGAAAATTATTGTTTTTGATTTTTGATTTCAAAAGGATAATGTCAGACAAAAACCTGAAATAAAGGTTGTCTTTGAAATGTGTTTGGTCAACAGGTTTATTTTCAATTTCAGATTGGATCAACTGTAGTTGCATTCCGAAAGTCGGATAAAGTTTGGACTGTTGATCTTTATTTTTTTGAATTAATGCCAAGCATTCCTTATACTTTTTCTCTAAAAACAATTTCTGAATCTCCAACTCATTTCGCCAAAGATTTACAACGTTTTTTTCTTCGCCTTTTAGAGATTCTGAAACTTTATTCAATTCTTGAACAGAATTTTCAACCGCATCTGTAAATCCAGTTTTCAGATAGATCTTTCCTATCAGATATTCATTTTTTGAACTTAGAAGACTATTTCTGATATTGGGGGAAATCCGGCCTGCAGAGATCAGCATAATGACAGCATCGTTATATCTTTCCAAATCAATGTAGATCTCTGCCTGTAAAAGGCAAGAATTATAAACATCTTCCTGAGTTCCAAAACTTTGATTAGCAACAATGTATTGAGCTGTTTTCAAAGCTTTTTCCGGGTCAGAATACATCAATGCTTCGATATCTTTTGTCAGATTTTGCGCATCTGTAATTTGGGCGTTAGCGCTTGCTGCTAACACAAAAAACAGGACGAACGAAAAGAATCTTATCAGCATAAATGGACAATCCTAAGACCAAACAATAAAGATAAAAAATTCTAAGGTCAAATCAATTTAAAAAATTAAAATTCATCAATTTTCCAAAACTTTTCCGGTAATCTGTTTCCGGTGCTGGATTCCCCATTCTGCAAGATGTTCAATGATTTTTTTCAGCGTTCTTCCATAGTCTGTCAATTCGTATTCTACATTTATCGGCTGAGTGTTGAGAACGGTTCTTTTCACCAATTGGTTGATTTCCAAATCTTTCAATTCGCTACTGAGCATTTTTGCAGAAACACCTTCGATTTCCTTCTGTAAATCTGAAAAACGCATTTTATCATAACACAAAGCAGCAATGATTGCAATTTTCCATCTTCCTTTCAAGATATCCATCGTATCCTGAACTGCGGCAAGATTAGATTTTGGACATTTTATTTTCATAATGAACTTTTACTTCAGATTATATTAATTTTTCATTAAATCAAATTCACAAGAATCTGATTTTCAAATAAGTTACTTTTTAGTAACGCTAACTTTTTGTAACTTGATTACAAAAATAAACTTTTCTTATTTACCTTTGAATCTTCAAATCAAAAAATTATAAAAAATGAGTTTATTAGAAGACTTGAACTGGCGTTACGCAACTAAGAAAATGAACGGCGAAATTGTTCCTCAAGATAAAGTAGATTACATTCTGGAAGCTGCGAGATTGGCTCCATCTTCATCAGGTTTGCAGCCTTACAGATTATTCGTCATCACGAATAAAGAATTATTAGAAAAAATTAAACCGATCGCTTTTGACCAGGCTCAGATTACAGATGGCTCGCATCTTTTAGTTTGGGCAGCTTGGGACGGCTATTCTCACAACAGTATATCAGAAGTTTTCGAAAAAACCACAAGTGAAAGAGGAATCCCAAAAGAAGCGATGGACGATTACAAAACCAGACTTTGGGGAATGTATGAACCGCTTGGTAAAGAATGGCATGCAACACACGCTGCAAAACAGGCTTATATTTCTTTCGGGTTGGCAATTGCTGCTGCTGCTGAACAAAAAGTGGATGCAACCCCAATGGAAGGCTTCAACAACCAAGCTCTTGACGAGTTATTAGGATTTGCTGAGAAAGGTTTGAAAAGCGTTGTGATTCTGCCTTTGGGTTACCGAGATACAAGCGGAGACTGGCTGGTAAACCTGAAAAAATACAGAACTCCAAAAGAAGAATTTATCACAGAAATCAAATAAATAAAAGCTGTCTTAAATTAAGACAGCTTTCTTTCTAATTCACCTCGTATTCAAGTTTTATGGTAATATTTGCTTCTTTCTCTTTGGAGGTTGTATTGTAAGTTCCACCATAAGAATAATCTTCGTTTGAATTAGGTGCGGTGATTTGAATTACTCCCATTGTTGCTTTTTTAAGATTCCCGAGGCTACTTCCTGCATTGTCTGCAATTTTCTCTGCTCTTTCTTTCGCATCTTTGGTTGCGTCTGCAATCATTTGTTGCTTAACTTCGGATAATTTGGTATAAAAATATTGTGGAGAAGAAGAGGTAAATTCGATTCCACGATTGATGATTTCTGTAATATTCCTAGAGATATTTTCAATTTTTGAAACTTCTTTGGACTGGATAGAAACACTTTGTGTCAGATTGTATCCTGAGAATTCTCCTTGCTGATAGTTCCCGTTGGAATCTGTATAATTTCTAAATTGTTTCTGAATATCAACCGCAGAAAAAACCATTTCGTTTTCCTTAACACCTTTTGATTTCAAATATTGAGAGATAACTTGTCTATCAACTGCCAACGCATCATAAGCCGCTTTCAGTTCAAAATTATTTTTGGAAAAACTTCCCGACCAAGTAATTAAGTCGGAAGTAAAAGTTTTGGAACCAAGTCCCGTTACAGAAACAGTATTTTCCGATCTGTTTCTATTTTTAATAGCATTACCTAACAGGGCAGCAGCAATAATAAAGCCTAAAGCAGCAATTCCTACTGCAATATAATTCTTCATAAAATTTTGTATTTGAGTTCTTTGTATCAAACTTAATACCAAATTTTAAGATTTTATTAACATTTTATTTTCAAGAAGCAATCTGTCCAATATCTTCAATTGAATTTTCTCTTTCCAAAGCTTCTAAAAATGCTTTACGTTTTACAACTTTTGTATCGCTCCAGCTATCATGCCAACCGTGACTGCCGAGAAAAGAGAGGGTATCAAATGGAACGATTCTAATTAGATTTCTTTTAAGAAAATCATTGGAAGTTGGTAAGCTCCCGTCATCTTTTACAACAGTTGTCCCTGTGATAAACTTACCTACTGATCTTCCTTTTGTAAAAAACTCTAAAGTGGTATAATAAATTAAAAATACTATTACAGAAAAAATCCAAGCAAATAATCTATCATTTATGGCTAAAATAATTTTATACATAAAGCTAGATTGAGTCGAATAATATAATAATCCAATCATTATTCCTATTAAATACTGAATTAAAATAACCACTATATAATCTATCAGAAAATTTAAAAACCTTATTAACTTTTCTGCTTGATAACGATTCACAATTTTGTAATAATTTTTCATGGGTTTTTAGTTTAATAGTTTTTATTTTATGGAGTTGATTTCCTTTTCAAATTCCAGGCTCACACCTTTCATTTCACCTTTCATTGGTGGAACTGTTTTGGTTAGTTTGATTTTGATGAATGTAATCTGGGGAAATGTTTTTTCGATTTTATTCATTATTCTTCCAATCACGTGTTCCAAAAGCTCGGAACGAATTGCCATTTCCTGATGAATGATTTGATTAACCTCAGCGTAATTGATGGTGTCACTTAGATTATCAGACTGTGATGCTTTTTCTAAATCTGCGTGTAATTCTGCATTGATGATATAATTATTCCCAATAACAGCTTCTTCTTGCAAAACACCGTGATATGCATAGATTTTTATGTCTTCTAAAAGGATTTTTGATTTCATCTGCTAAAAATAGAAATTTCTGAACACAAAGCCCACAAAGGTTTTCTGTTTTTATTAAAAATATTTTAAGGTTCACAAAGGCGCTTCGCTTAGAAAAAGCTATGGATTTAAGAAGTACAGTTTGTCATTCCGGAGGAGTCCAGGTTGTTTGGATTTTTTCAGAATGACAAAGGCTCTGGCAATTTTTAATTTATTCTGGAACTTCCTTTCTTGCGCAGCTGCAATAGGGATAGTAGTGGAAATCCTTTTTTGCAAAAAAAGATTGGCTTCGCCGAACCACTTCGTTAGGTTTGTAACGGATAGCCCGACCCGAGTGGCTGCAAAAGCTTTGGCGAGGGGATTGCCCAAATAATTTTATAAAAAAACCTCATCTGAAAGACAAGGTTTATAATTTATTTGATGCTTTTGGAAAGTTCCAGCATTGCCTCGATTGGTTTGAGTGCTTTGAGGCGAACTTCTTCATCCATCACGATTTCCGGAAGTTCATACTTCATACACAGATAGAGTTTTTCCAACGTATTTCTCTTCATAAAGAAACATTCTGAACAGTTACAGCTCTCATCAAAAACCAAGGCCGGAATCAGAGATTTGTGCGGTGCACGTTTTTTCATCTCGTGAAGTATTCCTTCTTCTGTTGCGATAATGAATTCCTGACAATCGTCTTTTTCAACATAATTTAAAAGTGCAGAAGTGGAACCAATGAAATGGGCCAGTTCCAAAACTGGAGATTCACTTTCCGGATGTGCGATTAATTTTGCATTGGGATGGTCTGCCAGCTGTTTTGCGATGCGTTCCATAGAAAATGCTTCGTGAACGATACAGCTTCCGTCCCAAAGAATCATATCCCGACCTGTTTTCTTGCTGAGATATCTTCCTAAGTTTTTATCCGGTGCGAAGATAATCGGTCGGTCTTTTGGCAAGGCTTCGATAATTTGTTCCGCGTTGGAGCTGGTTACGATAATGTCGGAAGCAGCTTTGGTTTCCGCATTACAGTTGATGTATGTTGCAACCAGCGCATTTGGATGTTGTTCACGCATCTTGTTAAGACCTTCCGCCGAACAGCCGTCTGCCAAAGAACAACCGGCCAAAGTATCGGGAAGAACAACTTTTTTTGTAGGATTAAGGATTTTTGCCGCTTCGGCCATAAAATGAACGCCACAAAAAGCAATCATATCGGCATCGGTTTCTTTTGCCTGTCTTGCCAGCTGCAAAGAATCGCCAAGGAAATCAGCGATATCCTGAATCGGTCCCGGCTGATAATAATGCGCCAGAATAACCGCATTTTTTTCTTTTTTAAGGTCAAGAATTGCTTTCACAAGGTCATCGCCTGTTGGAATTGCGAATTCTTTGAGGTCAAGAAAACCTTTTACAGGCATATTATTGATTGCAACGTCTAATGTATTTTCCATTACAAATATTTCAGATTTTTATTCGTTGATAAAGTTATTGATTATTTTCTCGACTTCCGCTTTTGCCGTATCCAAATCTGTATTTACAATAATTTTATCGAAGTGTTTTTGGTAAGTCATTTCTTCGCCTGCTTTTTCCACTCTGGTTTTGATGGTTTCTGCGCAATCGGTATTTCTTTTTATCAATCTCTGTTCCAATTCTGCAATGCTCGGAGGCATTACAAAAATCGATAAAGCTTTGTCTCCAAAAATCTCCTTCAGTCGGATTCCGCCTTTTACATCGACATCGAAAATAACAACCTTTCCTTCCTTCCAGATTCTTTCCACTTCGGATTTGAGAGTTCCGTAATATTTATCGGTATAAACTTCTTCGAACTCTACAAATTCATCTTTCGAGATTTTGGTTCTGAATTCTTCCGGCGTTAAAAAGTAATAATCTACTGCGTGTTTTTCTTCGCCTCTTGGTTGTCTTGTGGTGGCAGAAATTGAAAAACTGAGTTGCGGAACCACAGAAAGTCCATGTTTTACCAATGTTGTTTTTCCACTTCCGGACGGTGCGGAGAATATGATAACTTTTTCTTTCAAAATTTGATTTTTAAAATTTCAAATAATATTGACCTGAGAATTAAAGAACATTCAAAGTCTGCTCCTTGATTTTCTCCAAATCATCCTTCATTTCCACCACCAATTTCTGAATCTCAGAATGATTGGCCTTTGAGCCTAAAGTATTGATTTCTCTTCCCATTTCTTGAGCAATAAAACCTAATTTTTTCCCGTTGAAATCTTCATTTTTCATTACTTCAAGATAATATTTGATATGCTGTGAAAGGCGAACTTTTTCTTCAGAAATATCCAATTTTTCAACAAAATAGACCATCTCCTGATAATATCTTGTTTCATCTACATTCTCAAAATTCTTAAGTGCAGAAAGATAACGGTCTTTGATTGGCTGGATTCTTTCCTCTTCGTATTGAGCAACTTGATTTAAATTACTCTCGATATTTTTAACGATTTTCTCAATTTCTTCAGCCAGTTGATTACCTTCTGTCTTACGAAATTCTATGAACCTTGAGATGGATTCCTGAACAACTTCTAAGAGAGAATTCCACTCAGCATCTTCCAATTCGGAGCTTTTTGTTGATAGAACATCTGGCATTCTTACAGCCATTTTCAATAACTCAAATTCCGGAGCATCAGAACCAACTTCTCTCAATTGACTCATATAATTCTTAACGACATCCTGATTGATTTTGACATCGTTGTTCTCCTCAAGACTTTCACAGTTTATATAACAATCTACTTTTCCTCGAAGAATCTTATCATTAAGCAATTTTCTGATATCAAATTCTTTCTCTTTGTATCTTAATGGAATTTTAACATTCAGGTCAAAATTTTTGCTATTCAGAGATTTGATGTCAATGGTAATTTTTTTGCCTTCATAAACAGTTTCGGCTCTCCCAAAACCCGTCATAGATAATATCATAACTATTCTATATAAGAGTGCAAAGATACTTAAAAAAGTCTTGGCAAGATTATAATGACCTTTATCTTATTTTGTGAGAAAAATAAATTAAATAGTTGTTTAAAAATTGGAAAATTTTATATTTGCACACCTAAAAACTTTCCATGAATAGATTTGTATGCTTGATTTTGATTTTTTTAAGTAGTTATTTTTCAGCTTCAACAATTAAACTTCCCAAAGACAATTATAGAATTGATGAAGAAAAAAGAATAATCATCTGTAATACAGATATTACTAAATTACAATTCGACGAACAACCTATTATACTAAAAATCAATGATGTTGATTTCAAAGTTGCAGACAATATTACAACCTTGAAAGTTGGGTTAAGATATACCATAGTTGCAAGCGACGCATATTATATCCGATATTCTATTTATTTTACCAGATTACCTTTATTATATATTGATACTAACTTTGAAATCTCTGATTCTCCAAAAGTTTTATCTAGAATCAATATTGTAGAAAACAATGGAAAAATTACGGAATCCAACGCCGGAATAGAATATAGAGGTGCAACATCTCAAGCATTTCCCAAAAAATCATTTGAAATAGAGTTTTGGAACGATACAACCGGCAATGATACCAAGGATATTACTTTGTTTGACTTGAGAGAAGACAAAGATTGGAATATCCAAGCTATGTATAATGAAACTCTTAAAATAAATAGTTTTACAGCTTGGAAAATATGGGATAATATAAGCGAACTTTATTATAAAGAAGCTGAGCCAAAAGGAAAAACAGGAATAGGAATGAGATACACTGAAGTATTTGTAAATCAATCTTATAAAGGACTATATGCTATCACAGAAAAAATTGACAGAAAACAACTAAAACTAAAAAAAAATACCGAAACAGAAATACGGGGAGAACTATACAAAGGCGACACTTACGATGTAACTACTTATTATGAACTTCCGGCTTTTGATAATACATCCGAGACTTGGGGTGGCTTTGAATACAAATATCCGAAAGACCTCAGAGATTGGACAAACCTTTACAATTTGCACAATTTTGTGATAAATAGTGACAATGACACATTTTACTCGCAGTATAAAGAAAAATATGATTCTAATAACATTATAGATTATTTCATCTTTATGAATTTGCTGAGAGCAATAGATAATACTGGAAAAAATATCTATACAGCTCGATACAATAAGAATGAGAAATATTTCTTTATTCCGTGGGATCTTGATGGAGTCTTTGGTAGAATTTGGGACAGCAGCATACAATATGAAACAGAAGACTTACAAATAAATGGTTTATTTAGCAGGCTTTATAATGACACAAGAGAAGACGGATTCCGATTAGACTTGAAAAACCGTTGGACAGAGTTAAGAAACAGTTCTATTACAGTAGACAAAATAATGCAGATTTTAATCGACAATTTTAATTATTTGAAAGACAATGGCGCTCTTGAAAGAGATCAAATTGCTAATTCCGGAAGCACAATCTCTTCCGAGTATGAAGAATTTGCCTACATCCAAGAATGGTTGACGAAGAGGATAGACTATCTTGATAAAACATTTGCATTTGAATCCAATGGCTCCTCTCCAACAGATGAAGATGGAGGTAAACAAAATTCAAAGTTTGTTTTATATCCTAATCCTGCAAAAAATCAAATCTATCTTGTTGACAAAATTAATAAAGCAGAGAAAACTTTTGTGGATATTCAAATTTATTCTACTGCCGGAAGACTTGTAAAAAACATTAATCAAAATCCTATTGACCAAAGTATTTATATTGGAGACTTAGCAGATGGAAACTACATCCTGAATATTAAAACTAACCTGGATTATAAGCAGAGTTTCAAATTAATTGTTAATAAATAACTCCTTGCTTACACAAATTTCCTTAAGCAAGACATAGTTTTTATTTCATAGAATTGCTTATTTTTGCCACATATGAAAAGATGGTATCTCTACCCTTTTTCCTTAGGTTATCATCTCGGCACTTCTATTAGGAACCGGATGTATGATTGGGGAATTTTTTCTTCTTCGAAATTCAGAACACCAATAATTGGTGTCGGAAACCTGTCTGTTGGAGGCAGCGGAAAGTCACCGATGGTAATGTACTTGGCAGATTATCTTTCGCGCTCATTCAGAACAGGTGTACTTTCTCGTGGATATGGAAGAATAACAAAAGGATACGGAATTGTAAATTACGATAGTAACTACAAATTGGTTGGTGATGAACCAATGCAATTATTTGAACGCTTCCGTAATCGGTTTGTAATTGGCGTTTGCGAAGACAGAGTTTATGGTGCAAAAAAAATCATTTCCGATATGGATTTGGAAGTTTTGCTTTTGGATGACAGCTATCAGCATCGTGCTATAAACCCCGGAATGAATCTTCTATTGACAGATTACAACGACCCTTATTTCAAAGATTTTATTCTACCCGCAGGAGATTTGCGGGAAAGCAGAAACGGAATAAGCCGCGCCAATATCATTATGGTTACGAAATGTCCAGATGATTTGACAGAAGAAAAAAAACAATATTATATCTCCAGAATCAGACCCCAGCATTATCAGAAAGTCTTTTTCTCAGCCATTGCTTATGACGAAAACATATTGGGAATTAATAAAATAATGCCTGTTAAAAACTTGGATTATTATGATGTTTTACTGATTACAGGAATTGCAAATCCATCTCAATTACTAAAAGAAATTTCTAAGTACAACAAAAAAATCAAACATCTGCAATACAAAGACCATCACAACTTCACCGATGATGATATCAAAAAAATATCTGCAGAATATAAAAAACTAGGAGAATACAAATTAATTCTAACCACAGAAAAGGATTATGTTCGTCTTAAAACATTCGATTATCTGAGAGATAAAATATATTATTGGCCCATTAATGTAGAGATTGACAAGAGAGAAGATTTTAACAAAATCATTCAGAATTATGTTAGAAAAGTATAAAGAAACCACTGAGTTTATTAAGAATATTATTGGAGAAACACCAGATTTTGCAATAGTTTTAGGTTCTGGTCTTGGAAAGCTTCAATACGAGGTAGAAGCCATTCATATTTTGGATTATAAAGACATTCCTAATTTTCCTCAGACAACTGTTGTAGGTCATGGTGGAAAACTAATCTATGGAATCCTCGAAGGCAAAAAAGTTCTGATGATGAGCGGACGCTTTCATTATTATGAAGGCCATTCTATCGAAACTGTAACTTTTCCTTTTAGAGTTTTTCATTTGTTAGGAATCAAAAATCTGATTCTTTCTAATGCAGCTGGTGGTGTGAATCCAAACTTCAAAGTGGCTGATGTGATGATTCTGACAGACCATATCAATATGATGCCGGAACATCCTTTGAGAGGAAGAAACATAGATGAATTAGGCCCTCGTTTCGTGGATATGAGCGAACCTTACAATCGTAAAATGATTGAATTGGCTAAAAATATTGCAACTCAAGAAAACATTGACTTAAAAGAAGGTGTTTATGTGGCTTTGACAGGACCAACTTTTGAAACACCTGCAGAATACGGAATGGTAAGAGCCATTGGAGGTGATGCTGTTGGAATGAGTACAGTTCCTGAAGTAATCGTAGCAAAACATCAGGGAATGGATTGTTTTTGTCTTTCGATTATTACAGATTTGGGAGGACCAGAAATTTCATTTGCCGTTTCTCATGAAGAAGTTCTTGAAGCTGCAAATAAAGCAATGCCAAATGTGATTAAAATTGTAAAAGGACTTGTCAAAGATTACAATTAAATAAAAAATTAAAAATCCTCAGAAATTCTGAGGATTTTTCGTTAGTTTTTGTTAGTTCTTAATTATTTTCTCATAACTCTTCGAGCCGTCTATATTTTCAAATTCGATGAAATAGAAACCTTTTGTCAACTGAGAAACATCCATTGTTGCAACAGATTTCCGAGATAGAACCTGCTTCCCTGTAGAATCATAAATTTTAAGCGAATTGACCTTATCCGAATTGGTAATATTCAAAACATCTTTTACAGGATTTGGATAAATGCCAACTCTCTTCGCAGAAGCATTAGCATCATCAACTGCCAAAGAAGGAGACAATGTCAAGGTTGCGTAATCTTTGTTTCCTGCTCCGTGATAAGCCAAACTCGTAGAAGTCCCTTTGCCATAGAAGATGGGAAGAGTGCCTGCAGAATTGGTAAAAGCAAAATCACCTGCGCCACCTGCAAGTGTCCTTCTGACAACCAAAGTTCTTGTACCAGCAGAAACAGTATTGGAAAGTTCCGTCCAATTTTGTGCAGCATCTGCGGAAGGAGTTACACCAACACCGTTGAAAGTGTAATCCCTGTTTGCTGTACTGTTATAAATGAATCCGTCAGCACCGGCTTTCATTCCCTCATCACTAAAACCAATTCCCAGCCAACTCGTACTGCTCCCCGTAAGTGTCATTGTAACATTGGTCGCATCAGTATCAATTTTTATTGTCATTGCTGTAGTTGGCAGACTGACAACTCCAGTAGAAAATTGAGAAAACATAGTTCCGCCAATCAGTAGCGGAAGCATCTTCAGTAAGTTTTTTGCCATATTTTTAATGTTTTAGAAGATTAATTAATTCGTTATTATTAGATTTTAAAGCATACTCAAAAGCAGAAACTCCCATGGAGTCTTTTATATTGACATCAGCTTTATTTTTCAGCAAGATGCTTACAAGTTCCATGTTATTCCTTTTCACTGCCCACAAAAGCGGTGTGTTTCCAAAAGAGTCCTGAATATTGGGATTGGCATTTTTCGACAGCATTTTTTCCACAAGCTCCTTGTTATAATTAATACATAATGAAGACAGTGCCGTTCCTTCCTGACTTACATAATTCAAATCTTTTACGTTATCAATCAGATATTTTGCAACCTCCGTATTACCTCTGTAACAGGCCAAAATCAAAGGTGTGAAACCTCTTTCATTTTTAGAATTAATGATATCCGGATTTTGGCTCACCAAGGTTTTCATTTCGTCAAGCGTTCCACTTCTTGCAATATCAAAAACGTTTTTGGTTTGAGAAAAACCCAATCCAAAAATCATTAATATAAGTATTGTAAAATATTGTTTCATTATTTCTGGAGTAAAAAGTTATAATTGACATTTACATTTTCAGCCACTTTTGCTGCTACCATTTTTGGAATTTTCACTTTATAATCTGCAGTTTTAGCAACAAATTTTCCCTGAACAATAATCTTGTCATCTTTTAGGTAAACATTAGCAGTTGATTGAACTGTGTTGTCAACACCATGAAAATTCAATGTCCCGGAAATGGTATAAGCTTTCGGTTTCGCTGACAAATCTTTTTTATCAAAATTCAGGATTTTACCCTTGAAACTTGTCTTGGGATACTTAGCAGATTCTGCATAATTTTCATTAAAATGTTCCTGCATCAGGCTGGATTTAAAAGTAAATCCATTCACCATTGCAAGCGATGCAATATTGCCAGTATCTGCGTTTAGTATTGCTGTCGAGTTATTATTCTCAGCATACACATCTTCAAACAACGGAACCGATGCTTCGAAAGTAATCTTACCTGTTTTGGTGGAATATTTTTGAGCAAAAGCAAAATTCGTTGTTAGAATCAAACCCGTTAAAAAAACTAAAATTTTCATTTTTCCTTTATTTATTAATTAGTTTTCAAGCAATCCATCTGATTTCCATTTGATAATCATATTGATATTATCCTGAGACAATGTCCCGCCTTGAGGCATTTTTAAAGGGTCGCCATTAGCTCTTTGGATTCTGTCCAGGATATTGTCAATCGAATTTTTTACCGCAGCATAATCTGTCAATGGAAAATAAGGATTAGAGCCTGTTGCTGAATGACAAACTACACAATTGTTATCTATAATTGTTTTCACATTTTTGTTGTAAGTAACGGTTTCTGTAATTGGCTTGACATCAGAAATCTCTTCATAAGTTTTTGTATCGCAACTCATTAATACTAGAAATCCCAAAACCGGAACGAATAATTTTATTGTATTTTTCATAATCAGCATTTAAAAAACTCTGTAAAGATTAAATCCAAAGAAGAAATGTCCTTTCCCCCAATCACCTGTCGCGTTGCTTATATAACCGGTTTCCGTGTTGGCCTGGGAATTACTGAAGACAAGCTGGAAAACGTGTCCGCCCGTATCAATGTCCATTCCTACAGATAAAGGATTTTTGTAGAAATTTTTATCCTCGAAGTTGTAGAAATATTCTGCATTGATAGAAACCCTTTTCGATATCTTGTATCGACCTCCCAGACCTGTTGAGAAAAGGTTTTTACTATCGATAGTGGGTTCTATAAGATTTTTATGAATATAGCTGGGCATTAACTGCAAAGTCAGATTTTCTGTGAATCTCCTGGAAATCAATAATTGTGATAAATAGGCAAATCTATCCGTGAATTCGAGTTTTGGAAAATTATCTTTTTTAATTTCCGAATTGATGTCCAAAACATTGTAACCAACGATATCAAACGGCGACTCCTTTTCCTGTTTGAAGAGTCTGTATTTTGCACCAAACTCATAGGTTTTTTGGTATGTATGTCTTGAAAAACTCAGCGCAATCCAATCTCTTAATCCATAAATCACACCTAATTTTGTGGTCGCATTGTCCAGACCGAAGAAATTTTTGAAGCCATCACTCACATCTCCGAACCTATGAGAGATGTCAAGATAAAATTCTTTTTTTGCAGGTAATTTTGTAGATTGTGCTGTTACAACCTGCAATGCTTTGAAGCTGGGAGAATAGGGTGCTTCGTTTTTTACAGTATCGATTTCTTTTAACAAATCGTCCTGTGCATAGGAGAAAATCAGAATGAATAAAGAGATAAATGATAGAAGTTTTGACATATAACCTTTTTATTCAAAATTATGATGTCTGCATACAAAAAAACGGTGACTAAAGTCACCGCTTTTCAATTATTTCTATTCCTGATGGACTTTGTGTAATCAATCCTTCTTTTTCAAATTTTTTCAGAATACGGCTGACCACTTCTCTTGCCGTTCCCAATTCATCAGCAATCTTCTTGTGGGAAACCTTTACAGCATTCGCTCCACTTCTTCTGGTTCTTTCGTGGAGATATTCCAATACTCTGTGGTCCAGCTTTTGGAAAACAATTTTATTGATTGTTTCCATCATAAACTTATATCGGGAATCATATTCCATGAAGAACATTTGGTTCAATCGAGGATAGGTTTGCAGCCAAACAAGGAATTGCGGAACGGGAAGCAGCAAAATGTCAGATTTTTCTTCCGTGACAGCATATATTCTGCTCACCTTATCCGTAAAAATTGTGGAAAACGTCATGATACAGCTCTCGCCAGGCGATATATAATAGTAGACGAGCTCTTTCCCGTCATTCAAATTATAAACCTTTACCGAACCTTTTACAAGTATGGGAATAAATTTCACCTTATCACCTTCAGCAATCAGTTCCTGTTTGGCATTGACCGAGGTAAAAATCCCATGCTCTTTGAGTTCCTGATAAAAACCATCATCAAATTTTTCAAATTTTCTTTTGATGAAATCCGAGTTCCCCATTAATAATTTTTATTCAAAATTAAATATATTTTGACAATTCCAATGAAATTGAAAACAATTTTAATAATATTCTATGGATTAAACATTTTTTTCGATAACAACCACTAACTTACTTATTCGGTATTATTCATTAACTTCGTTAATCTAAAATTTAAAAAATGAAGAGGATATTAGTTTACATCTTATTATTTGTTTTCCAATTGGGATTTTCTCAGGAGGTTCCAAAAGTCTTGAAAACCAAATTTTCCAAAGAAGCACTCGCTCAAAAATTACAGGATGAAAATGGAAAGGAGACTTCCATTAAGGACATTCTCCATCATCACAAAGGCAAAGTTGTAGTTTTAGATTTCTGGGCCGGTTGGTGCAGGGATTGCTTAAAAGCATTTCCGAAAGCCAAAGAATTAGAAGCTCAAAATCCAAATATCGACTTTGTATTTCTATCACTAGAACGCTCCAAAGAAGGTTTTGATAAAAGCCTTGATAAATTTGAGATGAAAGACAAAGAAAATTATTGGTTCGCATCGGGTTGGAAAAACGATTTCAACAATTACATTGACCTCAACTGGATTCCGAGATATATTGTGGTTGACCAAAAATCTGATATCGCCAAATATTACGCAATTTCTCCCGATGACCCGGAAATCCAATCGACAATTGATAAACTTACCAAATAACAATATTACACTCCCGGAAATCATTCGGGATTTTTTTTGTATAAATTTGTAATAACCACAAAAGGCACAAAAGCATTTCTATCCTTTATTATTTTGAAATATAATCAAACTTATTCTTTTGTGCCTTTTGTGGTGAAATAATTTGATAATAATGCAATCGCAACGCAAAATAATCCACGTAGATATGGACGCTTTTTATGCTTCCGTGGAGCAGCTCGACAATCCGGGTTTGCGTGGAAAAGCTATTGCTGTTGGTGGCGGACATCGCGGCGTGGTTGCAGCGGCCAGTTATGAAGCGAGGAAATTCGGAGTGCGTTCTGCGATGCCGAGTAAAACCGCCAAAGAAAAATGTCCGCATCTGATTTTTGTTCCTCCCAGATTTGCTCGATACAAAGAAATCTCCAACAAAATCAGAAACATCTTCCATGACTACACAGATTTGGTAGAACCTCTTTCTCTTGATGAGGCTTACCTGGACGTCACCGAAAATAAAAAAGGAATTGAATCAGCTAATATTATCGCCAAAGAAATTAGAAAACGGATTTTTGAAGAAACAGGATTGACTGCTTCTGCAGGAATTTCTGTCAATAAATTTTTAGCAAAAGTAGCCTCTGACATCAATAAGCCGAATGGACAAAAAACCATTCATCCAACTAAAATCGAGGAATTTCTGGACAATCTCCCGATTGAAAAATTCTACGGTGTAGGAAAAGTAACGGCTAACAAAATGCACGAGCTTCATATCTTCAAAGGGGCTGATTTGAAAGCTAAAACACTGGAACAGCTCGAAGGTCTTTTTGGAAAATCCGGACGATATTATTACAATGTGGTTCGAGGCATTCATAACGGAGAAGTAAAACCGAACCGAATCCAGAAAAGCGTAGCTGTAGAAAGAACCTTTTGGGACGACATCAATGAAGATGAAGAAATTGATGAAAAACTGAAATCTCTAAGTCAGGAATTGGAAGAACGCCTTGGAAGAAGGGAAATCAAAGGAAAAACGCTGACACTTAAAATCAAATACAAAGATTTCTCCCTTTATACGAGAAGCAAAACTCAGGAATTATATTTCGAAAATGCAGAGAAATTCTACAAAACCGCTAAACAACTTTGGGAGCTGAGACCTTTTGACAAAGCGATTCGTTTGCTTGGATTATCTTTGTCCAACCTGAACACAGAAGAGAAAAAGCAAGTTTCTGTACAGTTGAGGATTCCTTTTGAAGAGTTTGACAATGATTAACTCGAATGATTTATACTCATCAATGAGTCTTTTTGATTCATCATCGAGTCTATTTGCCTGGAATTTGAGCCTTTTAGACCGGAAAACCATCCTTTTTGGCTGAATAATCATATTTTTTGGTTCTTGATTAAGCCTTTTAGGTAGAAAATCCACCCTTTTAGCAAGGTTCTTGAGCCTTTTAGCGTGGAAAACGAGCCTTTTTGCCTTGTTTTAATTCTTTTTACTCTGCTCTTAAATCTTTCCAAAACTCGTTGGCTTGATATTTTCATAATACCCCACGTCTAATAATCTCCAAAAAATTATGATATGAATGGCACAATGACTCAATTTTTCCACTGGTACACACCCGGCGATTCGTTTCTTTGGAAACACGTCCAAGAATCCGCTGATTATCTTTCTGAATTAGGAATTACCGCAGCTTGGCTTCCACCAGCTTACAAATCCACCAATGGTGGTTATGGTGTTGGATATGGCGCTTACGACCTTTTCGACTTAGGCGAATTTGACCAAAAAGGGACTGTTCCTACAAAATACGGAACGAAAGAAGACTATCTCAAAGCTATTAAATCTCTAAAAGAAAAAAACATTCAAACGATTGTAGATGTGGTACTGAATCATAAAGCCGGAGGCGATGAACTGGAAAAATTCCAGGTTGTAAAAGTGGATGATAATGATAGAAACAAAGTGATTTCTGATGTTTTTGAGATTGAATCTTACACCAAATTCACGTTTCCCGGAAGACAAAAAAAGTATTCGGATTTTGAATGGAACTTCACTTGTTTTTCGGGTGTAGATTATGCTGAAGGCAATGAACAGGGTATTTTTAGAATAATCAATGAACACGGCGATGGTTGGGACGATATTATCGATGATGAAAAAGGAAATTATGATTTCCTGATGTACAACGACATCGAACATCGCAATCCCTTTGTACGCGAAGAACTTAATCATTGGGGAAAATGGTATCACGACGAGACAGATTTTGATGGGGTAAGATTGGACGCAGTGAAGCATATTTCACCCGATTTTTATAAAGAATGGCTTCATACGTTGAGAGCCAATACAGGAAAAAATATCTTTGCAGTGGGTGAATATTGGGCGCCCGGATATCTTTATCTTTTGGAAGCTTACATAGATTCAACAGAAGGCTGTATGAGTCTTTTTGATTCCTCATTACAGAACAATCTTCATAATGCATCCAAAAATCCGGATTATGACTTGAGAAAAATCTTTACAGAGACGCTTGTTGCATCCCACCCGGACAAAGCAGTGACTGTAGTGGACAATCACGACACACAACCGCTTCAGGCTTTGGAAGCTCCGGTTGAGACCTGGTTCAAACCGATTGCTTATGCTTTGATTTTGCTCAGAAAAGATGGTTATCCTTGCGTTTTTTACCCGGATTTATACGGAGCGAGTTACAAAGACCAAGGAAAAGACGGCAATGAATATGAAATTTTCCTTGACAAAGTTGATGCGATTGAAGAACTCATACGAGCCAGAAAAGATTTTGCTTACGGTGAGCAAAGAGATTATTTTGATGACGCACATTGTATTGGCTGGACCCGGGAAGGTGATGATGAACATCAAGGTTGTGCGGTTGTTTTGAGCAACAAAGATGTGAATCAAAAATCAATGGAAATAGGAAAACGATATGCCGGAAAAACATTTTATGATTTTACCGGACACTTGCAGGATAAAATTATGATTGATGAAAATGGTTGGGCAGATTTTCCTTGTCCTGCCGGGAATGTGAGTGTTTGGGTTGCAGAGTGATTTTTTATATCACCAAATTTATTGATTAAATTGTAGATTTGAAGACAAATATTAATCAATGAAAACACAAATTGTTAATGATTACATAAAGATGATTAGCTCGTATTCATCTCTAATTATCAGTGAAGCCGATAAAAGCTGGAAGAATATAAATTTCTCACAGAATGAACCTGAAATAGTAAAAGACTATCTTCTATCGCCGAACATAGGTATTGATTATCTTAATTGGAATCTTTCAGAAGTAATATATAGACAAACAAATCGATATGAAATAAAATTCGCATCCGTATTCTGTCATCAAAAACCAAGAATAAAAAGAACCCCAAATTCAGTTTCAAGCTGTATTGGAGATACTATTAGTTGTGAATTAGGTGATTTGATGACCATTTTTGTTCTACTTGATAAAAATAAAAAAATTGTTTACTCTTCTGCAAAGATAATGCAGGCAAAAAAGACACATAACATAGACTCGCAATCGCAAAAATGTTTATATGAAAATGATATTGAATTTGAAATGCCAAAAAATATTATAGAATATTCCTCTAACGATAATAATTTAAGATTTTTTCCTGACTTTGATGATAATCGTGAAAAAGCTTTATCATATTTAATTTTGAATAATGGAATACCATTAGTTAAACAAATTCCAAGTTCAAGTAACTTATCATATAGATGGGGGTATCATCTACAATTAACATTGGAAATGAAATCAGGATTAAGCTTTACCACCCCAATAGATAAAAATGACAGTGGGTGGAATTGCATTATTAATGATTTAATTAATGTGGGAACAGGGAAAGTAAAAAACAACATAAAAAGAGGCTATGGCCTAAACCACTTCATAAATCACTTTAATTACTTTTTCTTTTATCCAGAATATATTATGGAAAATGAAAATTTTGGAATTCCAAAAATTATAATTTTTTGTAAGGATACTGAATTAGCTCTAGAATAATTCTCTAAAATGAAATTACAATACAAACTCATCAAACCACATCAATCTCTGGCTGATTTTGTTTATTGTTATTCATCATTAGAAAATTTGTCCGGATTTAATGAAGGTGTGATTATTCCGAATGGGAAAATTGATTTGATCTTTTGTAAGACAACCGACAATCAATTCCAGATTATATTAATGGGTTTGGAAACAGAACCCAAACCAATGCCCAAAAGAAAAATTGAATCTTTTTTCTCAATCAGCTTTAATCCGTTGGCTTTGGAATATATTCTTCATCAATCCATTGCAGAGTTTGTTGACAGCGGAAAAGAATTACCCGACAATTTCTGGGACTTTAATATGGGGGATTTAGATAATTTTGAATTGTTTTGTGAAAAAGCCAATCAGAAAATCCAATCACTTTTACCTAAAGAAATTGATGAGAGGAAAAGGAAATTATTCAATTTAATTTTTGAAAGTGATGGAGAAATCAGCGTCAAAGAACTTTCTGAAAAAATCGTTTGGAATGAACGTCAAATCAATCGTTATTTCAACAAGCAATTGGGAATTTCATTAAAGTATTATTGCAAAATTTTACGTTTTCAGGCTTCGCTTCATCATATCAAAGATGGTAATCTTTTCCCTCAGCTCAATTTTACCGACCAATCTCATTTCATCAAAGAAATCAAAAAACTCTCCGGCGTTTCTCCCAAAGAATTGTTCAAAAATCAAAACGACCGTTTTTTACAATTTTTGGTTTATCACACCCAATAACTTTGCAGCATAAAATTTAAAATTATGCTAATTAATAATAAATCAATTGCCATTGTTGGCGGCGGTCCCGGTGGACTGACTTTGGCCCGTCTTTTACAATTAAAAGGTGCTGATGTAAAAGTTTATGAAAGAGACTTCGATAAAAATGCACGTGTTCAAGGTTCGTCTTTGGATTTGCACGACAATTCTGGTCTAGCCGCAATCCGAAAAGCAGATTTACTGGATGAATTCAAAAATAATTTCCTTCCCGGAGCTGATAGGGAATTGATAATGAATGAGCAGGCAGAAATATTCTTCAGCGACCACGACACAAAAGTTGAGGAAAATTTCGGACACGAACATTTTCGTCCAGAAATTGACCGTGGAACTTTAAGACAAATATTATTGGAATCTTTAAAACCTGAAACCGTAGTTTGGGATAGCCATTTCATTTCGATGGAAAAAGAAAATGAAGGTTGGAGATTGCATTTCAAGAACGGTTCATCAGCTTACGCAGATATCGTTATTGCATCTGATGGAGCCAACTCTAAAATCCGTCCTTACATTACGGATATCAAAGCTTTCTATTCCGGCGTAACAATGCTGGAAGGAAATATCTACAATGTAAAAGAAACTGCACCGAATATCAATAATCTTTTGAAAGGCGGAAAAATAATGGCTTTCGGAAAAGAGAAAAATCTATTGATGGGACAAAAAGGAAACGGTGATATTGGCTTTTATGCAAGTTTCAAAGCCAATAAAAACTGGTCTTCAACTAATGGTTTGGATTATTTTAATAAAGAACAAGTTTTGGAATGGTTCAAAATCAATTATCCTGAATGGAGCAACATCTGGTACGAATTATTTGAAAATACTGAGACACCTTTCGTCCCAAGACCAATCTATTGCATTCCTTTTGACCAGAATTGGGAAACGCAATCAAATCTTACAATGATTGGTGATGCTGCTCACTTAATGCCTCCGTTTGCAGGTGAAGGCGCAAATATGGCAATGCTGGATGCCTTAGAACTAAGTAAATGTCTGACATCTGAAAAATATAATTCTTTAACCGAAGCGATTTCGGTTTATGAAAAGAATATGCAGAAAAGAGCTTCAATTGCAGCCAAAGAATCTCTCGAAAATGGCAAACTGATGCACTCTGAAAATGCTCTAGAAACAATGTTGGAGTTTTTTACCGGGCATTAAGGCAAATTAGAATTGTCAAGTATCACCCCCCAAACTGATAGTCCAAAGGCAGCATCTTAGAAACATTTTGTTGGGAAAAACTCTCTTCCAAAATCAGCAAATCCGGCTCTGAACAAATACCTTCCGGAAAAATCTCAAATTCTGCCGCTTCGGGATGTATTAATGATGATTGCGAAACAGCACTTGCGGATTTCACAAATTCACCTTTCTTGATTTCGTAATAATATTTCTGATAATTAACCATCAGTAAGTCGTCAAAATCAAGGAACAGTCTGCCTTCTTTACGTTTTGTGAAATCAGATTCTTTGATTTTTGTTTTCAGAATTGCCAATACGAACTGAGAATTTTTATTTTTTCTTTGAGAAATATCTTCTAATTCCGGAGACAGATTTACATTCATTACTTTCTGTAGTCGCACAAAACTCATATAATCTTCCAGTTTTTGCAATTCAGCTTCAGTTGGATATTTCGGATTCGGAACTCTTCTGGCGTGATTCACAACGAACCCGTCCTTTTCCAATTCATTATTATAAAGACTCCTGAAAAAATGCATCAGACTTCCTGTGTAAGCGTTCATACGGTTGAGAACAACATTTTTCTTATTGCTGGTCTCTTTGAAAAAAGAAGTTCCCAGATAACTATTGGTTTTGTTTTTAAAGTCCGCTTCAAAATTGATAAGATTATATTGAATATTATAACCCAGATTTTTATTTTCAATAATTAAAGTTTGTGGTGCTTTGACTTTCAGAAATTTATTTTTTTTATCATAAGAAAACTTAAGTGTCCGTGGATTTTTGATGGTAACTCCTTCTCTATCAAATCCAATAAATTTGTCTAGAAAGTAATTGATAAAATCTTTGTAAGCCTGTTCTGTGTATGGAATAATTACGACTTCTTCTATCTCTTTAACAGGATTGATAATCACTTTGACCGATTTTCCAATGGCTTGATTCAACGGAAAAATGCTCGTTTCATAATTATCTTTCTGAAAAATCAGATTTCCGCTTTTCTGTCCTTGGACATCTAATTGAAAACTTCCGTCATTGGTAGAAACAGTCGAGATTTTGGTTCCGTCGAGATAAACATTAACGTTAGAAATTACACTTCCATTTTCAGTTTGAATTTTACCGAAAATAGTTTGAGAATAAACGATTGAAAATCCGAAAAATAAAAAGAGAAGGAAAAGCTTTTTCACAGTTTTTGAATTTGACTTCTAATTTAGGAATAAAAAAAGATTTTGCCTCTCGGCAAAACCTTTCTAAAAACACAAATGAGTTGGAATTAACCAATTCTTATAGATGTCATACTCAATGAGCCACCAATCAGCGAGTCATTGAATAATGATAATTCTTCCGATTTTTCTTTCAGTCCGAGATTATAAATCATTGGCAGAAAATGGTCTGGTGTCGGAACCGCATATTGCAAAAACGAACCTTGTTTTTGATAATCAATGAGTTTCTGAAAATCACCATCCAAGAGCCAATTGTTGGTTTTTTCTCTTGCCTCTATCGCCCAATCCCAGCCTGCACCAACTGTATCAATATTTTTCCAGTCAATCAATCGTAGATTATGGACAATGTTTCCGCTTCCGATAATCAGGATTCCCTTCTCACGAAGTCTGGATAATTTTTTTGCCAAATCAAAATGATACTGAGGTGGTTTTGTATAATCGATACTCAACTGGATAACCGGAATATCCGCATCGGGATAAAGATGTCTGAGAACCGACCAGGCACCGTGGTCCAATCCCCAATTATGGTCTTCTTCCACCAAAACCGGAGCGAGTAGTTCCGAAGTTTCTTTAGCCAATTCGGGACTTCCTTTTGCCGGGTATTGTACGTCGAACAGTTCTTTTGGGAAACCGTAAAAATCGTGAATCGTTTTCGGCATATCCATCGCTGTTACAAAAGTTCCGTTCGTAAACCAATGCGCAGAAATACAAATGATTGCATTGGGTTTCGGGATTTCTTTACTGATATTCCTGAATCCCTGAACAAAAACATTCTCTTCGATAGCATTCATAGGGGAGCCGTGTCCTAAAAACAGAACCGGCATTTTTTCTGTGGTTCGGAAGTTATCAGATATTTTTGAAAGGTCGTTGAGATTCATCGTAAAATGTATTAATGTATAATGTAAAAAGTATTTTGATTGAGTTTTTTTCTCGCGGATTTGGCTGATTCAGCGAATCTTTAACTTGACAGAGTCTTTGTCATTCCGGAGGAGTCTCGACTGTTCCTTCGGAATGACAAACTTTATGGTTATAACAAAGCTTGTTTTTAAGTTGAATCTGCAGCCCGGCCTGAGTGGAGCTCGTCATTGCGAGGAACGAAGCAATCTGTGGAATTGATTAGATGGATTGCTTTGTTTCTCGCAATGACAGGCGGGAGCCCTTCGACAAGCTCAGGATAAACTACAGACGGATAAAGCTGCCCAAATAATTATTCTCAAAATCAAAAAAAGTATAAACAAAGCGAACTCTGTTTATACTTTAAAAAACTCAAACTATAAATACTATTGTATTCTTTTATTGTTTTACAAACTGCAATTCGCCTGCAATTTTTACTTCTTCGCTTACCATTACACCGCCTGTTTCCAAAGCTGCATTCCAGGTCAAACCGAAGTCGCTTCTTTTGATTTTCCCTTCGAAAGAGAAACCTGCTTTGGTATTTCCCCAAGGGTCAACATTCACACCACCGAAATCTACGTCCAAAGTGATTTCTTTAGTGATGCCGTTCAATGTCAGGTTTCCTGTTACATCGCCATTCAAAGTAGAAGCTTCGAAAGTGATTTTCGGGTTGGCTTCTGCATTGAAGAAATCTGCTGATTTCAGGTGATTGTCACGGTCTGTGTTGTTGGTGAAAATAGAATCCGTATCAATGAAAGCTGTAACTTTTGCGTTGGCAAAAGTATCATCTTCCGCATCAATCTCTGCATTGAAAGTTGTGAATTCTCCTTTTACGTTAGAAATCATCAGGTGTTTTACTTTGAAAGTGATTTCGCTATGCGTTGGGTCCAATAACCATTTAGTTGCCATAATTTTTAATATTTTGTTGTTAATTATGATGCAAATTTAGGTCGCTGAGATTTCCCACACATTGATGTAAGTTAAGAATTTGAATTGTACTAAAATTTTGGGCAGCCCGTCAGATTCCCAAAGCTTTGCCATATTCAAAATCTGCCGGCCGGGCTATCCACTCCTATCTTTTTCGGACACTCCGCTTCGCTCCGTGTCCAAAAAAGGATATCCGCTACTATCCCTGCTGCGGGCGCCGTCTCCGATTCACCATTTCTCGGTCAGATATTTCCAGTAGCGCTTCGGTACGTGCTGGATGTGGAGCTTTGTATTTTTCCGTTCCCTGATGTTGGTTTTTGTAAAATAGCTTTGCCACAGCGTTTGGTATCTCTTCTCCTCGTCGTGGAATTTTTCTTGGTACAAGTTGAGATTCAGTTTTTCATCGGGATAAAAAAAGTCGCAGTTTTCCAAATCGTAGAACAATCCGTAATGTCTTCGCAGGTCATAAATCATCCATTTTTGGTCTGCATATCGGTCTTTGAAATGTTTCCGAATCAATGGCAACACATTAAAATCCGGGTCAATCTTTGCGAAATAAATATCATCCTGCATTTTCTCGAACCTTACAAAAGCGGTCATCCTGTGTCTTTCCCGACTGACGGATTTGCAGATTTTAGCGATTTTCAGAATATCATCGTTGGCAAAATTTTGAAGAATGTTTTCGTTTGGATATTTTATAGATTGCTTTACTGCGGACAAAATCAACCGTTCCATTTCCGAATCTTCGGAAAGATAAACTCTCAGCAAATCATTAATACCGGATTTCCCGATGCTTTTTTCCAATTTGTTGAGAACTCTTTCAGATTTTTCCTGTTGGGTAACAACTTCGTGAATCTCCGCAAACATATTTTCCTGCCGGAAATTTTCTCTGTTTCTGATTTCCACATCCTGATAACGATATTCGAAAACTTCGAATATCGCTGTGAAAAGTCCATCGAAACTGCCGTCGTAGAGAAGTGTTGTCATTTTTTAAGTTGGAGAGTTTTAGAGTCTGAGAATTATAAACGTAATATTTGTCATTCCGTAGGAATCCAGATTTAGTTTTGAATTATATTGCTGAGATTCTTTCAGAATGACAAACATGCTGTTTTTACAATTGTCAGGCTGAAGGTGAAATTTATCCTGAACTTGACGAAGGCAAGGCTTAATATTCATTTAAAAATATTTCGGAACATCCCGGCTTCTGTGAAGTACTCTTAGAATTCTAATGTGATTATCAAAAATCCGATAAAAAATAATATGATTGTCTTTCGGGAAACTATATAAACCCTTCTTGATTTCATCTCGTTTTTTTCCTAATTGGAGGTTTACAATCAACTTCTGAAAAATCTCTTCAATCTCCAAAAGATATTTTTCCGCTTGGTCAAATCCGAATTCATCTAAAGTATAATCAAAAATATCTTCTAAATCTTTATCCGCAATTTCTGATAAGATGTGGATTTTTCTAGACATTATTGATTTTGTTCTTCTTGGCTTGAATAATATCTTTTATTGAACGAGAACTCGATTTGTCATTCCAACCTTTTTCAATCTCAGCTTTCAAGTCCTGAATGACCCGATGACGATAAATCTCGTGAAGACGCAATGCATCACGCACCACTTCGCTTGCATTTTGAAAATCGCCTGATTCTATTTGATTCGAAATGTATTCTTCCTGCTTTTTTGTAAAACTGACATTCATTATAAATCTTTTTTCGAAGATACAAATTATGTCTAAATTTAGCAAATATGGACATTTACTCAGAATATAGTTACCGATTTCTTTTCAGAATGACAAAAATACTGTTTATATAAAGTCAGGCCAAAGGCTCACAATGCCTTCATATTTTAAAACAAAGTCAATTGCTGAGAAAACTGATTCTGAAACTTAGACTGACTTCCGCCGATAATTAATTTTCTCAAATTCAAATCGGTCAAATGTTTCAGAAATGGATTACCATAAGTGAAATCAATAAAATATCTGGCTCGATTGACTGCCGCTCCTAGTTTTTTTAGATGGTCAATAGTTAAAACCTGAAATTGTCTTGCGCTCACAATTTTCTGCGCCGTTTTCACACCAATTCCCGGGATTCTGAGAATCATTTTATAATCTGCAGTTTGTAAATTGACCGGAAACTGGTCGAGATGCCGCAGCGCCCAACTCAGTTTCGGGTCAACTTCCAAATCGAGAAATGGCATATTGAAATCCAGAATCTCATCCGCTTTGAAACCATAAAACCTCATTAGCCAATCTGACTGGTACAAACGGTTTTCCCGTAAAACAGGAACTTCCGCTGTAATCGCAGGCAAACGATTATCAACGGTTACTGGAATATAACCCGAATAATAAACCCGTTTCATTCCGTAATTTTTGTAGAAATGGTCAGCCACTTTGATGATTTGCAAATCATTTTCGTTGGTCGCCCCCACAATCATCTGTGTTGATTGTCCGGCCGGCGCAAATTTCGGAGCGCATCTGATGACTTTCTTTTCGTCTTTATATTGCTGAATACCTTTCTGAACAATCCGCATCGGCTGAAGCATATCCTCACGGTTTTTATCAGGCGCCAATAATTTCAATCCGGATTCTGTCGGGATTTCCAGATTGACAGATAATCGGTCAGCGTAAAGTGCGGCTTCATTCATCAAATCGTCACTCGCTCCGGGAATCGATTTGAGATGAATATAACCATTGAAGTTATGTTCCGTTCTCAGTTTTTTTGCCACCCGAACCAAACGTTCCATCGTCGTATCCGCATCTTTGAAAATACCCGAACTCAGAAACAGACCTTCGATGTAGTTTCGTCTGTAAAAACTGATGGTTAAATCCACCACTTCCTCAACTGTAAAAGCAGCACGTTTGATATCATTGGATTTCCTGGAAACACAATAGATGCAATCGTAAATGCAATGATTGGTCAGAAGAATTTTGAGAAGTGAGACACATCGTCCGTCTTCCGTATAAGTATGACAGATTCCGCTTGCCGAGCTGTCACCCAATCCACCATTATTCTTTCGTTTTCCACCGCTGGAAGAACACGAAACATCGTACTTTGCAGCATCTGCAAGTATTTCGAGCTTTTCTTTTATGCGGTCGAAATTCATATTTGGAGGATTATTTTTTGTGTGGAAATGATTCAGAATTGATTGTCAAAAATAATTCCATAAATGAGAAAAGTCAAGAGTTTTAAGATTTTGTTATTAACATAATCAATTCTATTCTACTTCTTAATTTCCGGAGAGACTACGATGAAATCATACTTATCAATAATTTTAAAAGTATCATCAGTCAAAGTTTTATCATTTGAAAATCGGCCTCTCAGTTTTCTAATATCCAAAACAACCCATCTGTTTTTATCATAAAGTTTTAAAAATTCTTTGGGGTATTCGTTCTCATCACTTTGCAAATCATCAATAATTTCACCATTTTCCATATAGAATCTATTTATAAAATAGACATTTGCAAAACCAGTTTGATTGCGTTGAGCTAATTCATAAGCCGCATTTCCCAGATCGTACAAGTGCGTCATCAGATTCAATCCTTTTGTCAAATGGTTTGCTCCCATCTTAAAAAAAACTTTTTTATTACTTGATGGGACATTGTCGTAATAGTTATAAAAGTTCTTTTTCATAAGCGTAGCCCTCATCAAATTATCACTGTTTTTGTAGATGGTTCGTGAAATTTTTATATCCTCGAGAGCCTGTTTCAGATTGATAAGTTTCGTTACATTTTTTAAGCTATCGAGCAATTTTACATTTGGCATCCACCATTTTGTGAGCAAACTATCGTGTACAGCTTTGTATTCTTTTCTAATTTTTGGTTTTAGAGAAGAATATGCCTTTCCAATACAATAAGGGAAAGCCATTTGAAATTCTTGATCTATTCCCCAAATATTATATTTGTACTTCTCTGCAGTGGCAATCATTTCTATATCTTCTTTTGTTTTAAAGAATGGGAAAGTGCCATAATCGGGATGATCTTTTGAAATTACTTTTATAGAGTCTAACGGATTTTTGGATTTGGCTATCCTTTGCAACTCAGATGCTACGAATGGGCTGACTTCCACACACCAATTCCTGAACCCATAAAGGCTTGCAGACTGTAGAGCATAGTTTGAAAGCTTTGAAAACAAAGCTGAATTATGATATTCTCCCCAAGCTACAAATTGGTTTTCTGCAAACAGATGTTCTAAAGTTTGCCACCCTCTACCTGTTGGTTGCTGACCATCAAAAACAAATGAATCTGAGTTCTCCTTGACATAATTATTAAATTTTACAGAATCAGCGATTACTTTTTTGGATTGCCCCCAAATTAATTGAATCATAAAAATAATGACAAAAAGTAATAGCTTTCTCATAATTTTCAACTGATATTTTAGTTTTTTGTAAATATTTACATAAACAAATATACAAACCAAATCAGATAAAATCTCGTAAAATATTTATCTTTACAATTCCTAATTTTATTTCAAATCTAAATTTGTGATTGAGATGAATCAAATTAAAAAACATCAAAATTCTATATGAATCATCAACCTGTAGAAGGCTTTTCCAAACTTTCCAAACAAAGAAAAATCGACTGGCTTATTTCGGAATATCTGAGTAACGACAGAAGTTACGAGCAGATTTTACAGCAATATTGGAATAATGACGACAACTTGCAAAAACTTCACGACGAGTTTTCGGAAAACACGATTTCCAATTTTTATATGCCTTACGGAATTGCTCCGAACTTCCTGATTGATGGAAAGTTAATTGCGCTTCCAATGGCAGTAGAAGAAAGTTCGGTTGTAGCTGCCGCTTCCAAAGCCGCCAAATTCTGGCTGGACAAAGGCGGTTTCAAAACAACCATTATTAATACAGAAAAACTCGGTCACACGCATTTTGTTCTGAATGTCGAACCGCATAAATTGCTTCATTTTTTCAACTTTAAATTAAAGAAAAAATTACTTGAAGCGACGGAAGATATCACGGCCAATATGAGAAGAAGAGGCGGTGGTATTCTGGACATCAAACTCATTGATAAAACGGCAGAACTGGAAAATTATTTCCAACTGAAAGCAAGTTTTGATACAGTTGATTCGATGGGAGCCAATTTTATTAATTCTTGTCTGGAGCAATTCGGGAAGACTCTGAAAGAAGAAGTTGCAAAAGAAGAAAGTTTTACGCAGGAAGAGAAAGATTCGCTCCAAATCGTAATGAATATCCTTTCCAATTACACACCGGATTGTGTCGTGAGAGCCGAAGTGTCTTGTAAAATTGAAGATTTGAAAGATGACAGTGGCATCTCGAATGAAGAATTTGCGTGGAAATTCAAGCGAGCAGTAACTATTGCAGAGATTGAACCTTACAGAGCAACGACTCACAACAAAGGCATTATGAATGGGGTGGACGCTGTGGTCATCGCAACCGGAAATGATTTCCGGGCGACGGAAGCCTGTGCACACGCTTATGCAGCTAGAAACGGAAAGTATTCCTCACTCACGCATTGTACGACAGATAACGGGATTTTCAGATTCTGGATTGACTTGCCAATTTCGGTTGGTGTTGTCGGCGGATTGACGAATCTTCATCCTTTGGTTAAATTTTCTTTGGCATTATTAGGAAAACCTTCTGCCCAGGAACTGATGAGTATTCTGGCAGTTTCCGGATTGGCTCAGAATTTTGGTGCGCTTCGTTCATTGGTAACAACAGGAATCCAGAAAGGTCACATGAAAATGCATCTTTTCAATATTTTAAATCAATTTGGAGCAACGGAAGAAGAGAAACAGCATTTTGTGACTTACTTCAAAGATAAAACGGTAAGTCATCACGAAGTGATTTCGGAACTGGAGAAATTGAGAAACAAATAGAAGTATGTTTGGAATTGCACTTTCAGCTTTTATGCTTGTTTTTGGAATATTTCTTAAACTGACAAACAATCCGGGCTTTGCTAGTTCCAAAAGATTTTCTTGGCTTTTTATCATCTTAGGAATCGTTACGCTGGTTGGAAGAATTATTATTTTAAATCAAAAAGGAGAATTATAAAAATGAAAAACTTTACTTTAATCATAGGTGGAATCTACGGTTTATTATCCGTAATTCTTGGTGCATTTGGAGCGCACGCATTTAAAAAAATATTATCAATTGAGAGACTAGAAAGCTTTGAAACTGGTGTCCGATATCAAATGTATGCAGCATTTTTCCTGCTTATTGTCGGCTATATTTTGAAATTTGAAACCTCATCTGAAAAGTGGATTTCTATTCTGATGATTGCAGGAACTTTCTTGTTTTCTGTAAGTATTTATTTCCTCAGTTTCCAAGATGTTTGGGGCGTTAATTTGAAATTCCTTGGTCCGATTACTCCTCTTGGTGGATTGTTTATGATTATTAGCTGGGCGATGCTGATTTGGTATTTTGTGAAAGTGAAATTTTAGAATCATTTTAAAGTCTTGCTGATTTCGCTAGTTAAGCAGATTATAATCATTAATCACTTAAAAGATTAAAAGATTTCAGTCGGAAATTGAGTTAAAACAAAAATATGTTTCATTTTCTGAAAACTGATTTCAATCAGACAATTATATCAAGTAATTCGACACTTTTTCTTAAATTTGTCAATCTTATAAAATTTAAAAATTAATCAAAACATATTATGAATCTTCACGAGTATCAATCAAAAGAGATTTTAGCAAAATACGGGGTTAATATCCAACGTGGTTTTGTTGCAAACAACGTAGATGAAGCAGTTGCTGCTGCTGAAAAATTAACTGCTGAAACCGGCGCTCAAGGATGGGTTGTAAAAGCTCAAATCCATGCGGGTGGACGTGGAAAAGGTGGCGGTGTTAAGTTTTCTCCAAACTTGGACAAGCTTAAAGAAAACGCTGGAAACATCATCGGGATGCAACTTATTACACCGCAAACTTCTGCTGAAGGTAAAAAAGTAAATTCTGTTTTGATTGCTGAAGACGTATATTATCCGGGTGAGTCAGAAACTAAAGAATTCTATGTTTCTATCCTTTTGGACAGAGCTCTTGGAAAAAATACTGTTGTTTATTCAACTGAAGGTGGTATGGATATCGAGCACGTTGCTGAAGTTACACCTCACCTGATTCACAAAGAAGTGATTGATGCTGCTTACGGATTGCAAGGTTTTCAGGCTAGAAAAATCGCTTT
Source organism: Chryseobacterium sp. (assembly GCA_003248755.1). Taxonomy (GTDB): domain Bacteria; phylum Bacteroidota; class Bacteroidia; order Flavobacteriales; family Weeksellaceae; genus Epilithonimonas. Next base: position 50,186 of record QFQW01000020.1, read on the forward strand.
CAACCTAGGTCTTTCTGGTAACGCTTTCAAAGAATTCACAAAATTCATCACGTCTCTTTACAATGCTTACATCGGTATTGATGCTTCTCTTTTCGAAATCAATCCGGTTTTGAAAACTTCTGATGACAAAATCATCGCTGTTGATGCTAAAGTAACACTTGACGACAACGCACTTTACAGACACAAAGACCTTGCTGAACTTAGAGATAAGAGAGAGGAAGACCCAATGGATGTTGAAGCCGGTGAAGCCGGTCTTAACTTCGTGAAACTGGACGGAAACGTTGCTTGTATGGTAAACGGTGCAGGTCTTGCAATGGCGACCATGGATATCATCAAATTATCTGGTGGTAACCCTGCAAACTTCCTGGACGTTGGTGGAACTGCTGATGCTCAGAGAGTGCAAACAGCTTTCGGAATCATCTTGAGAGACCCGAACGTAAAAGCAATCTTAATTAACATCTTCGGAGGAATCGTAAGATGTGACAGAGTTGCACAAGGTGTTGTAGATGCTTACCATGCTATGGGAAGCCTGCCTGTTCCATTAATCGTAAGATTGCAAGGTACTAATGCTGTTGAAGCTAAGCAATTGATTGACGATGCCGGATTGCCAATCCACTCTGCTATCACTTTGGAAGAAGCTGCAAACAAGGTAAAAGAAGTTTTGGCTTAAGCATAATTCTTTCTTTTAAATATAAAAACCCGATTCGTAATGAGTCGGGTTCTTTTTTTGTACAGCTTAGATTTTATATAATAAATTAATCTAAATAATTATTCTTTATTCTCTAAATGATTTTGTTCCGTATTGGTAATATTAATACTCGTTGGCGTAACAAGATTGATTCCTTCTTTCATCAATGTCTCATTGATTTTGATAATTGCGACACTTTTCAGTTTTCCAAAATCACTGCCTATTTCCAGCCAGAATTTTACCTGCAAAGTGAAAACGCCTTGTTTCACATCGGTTAAAAGAACATCGGTTGTATCAGCTTTATCAACATGCTCTAGTGTTTTGATTGTGTCCAAAATCACATCTTTGGCCTTATCAATATCTTCGCCCACAGGAATTTCCAAATTAAATATAATTCTACGTTGAGGCGAAGCTGTAATATTGAAAAATGGGGAATTGAAGATAACCTGATTCGGAATATAAACTTTTTTCCCATCATCAGTAATGAGTTTGGTTGTCAGCAATCCAATATCCTGAACAGTTCCAGAGTTTCCTCCAATTGTTACATAATCCCCAATTTTAAAGGCTTTATCCACACTTACCAACATTCCGGAGAACATACTCGAAACCAAATCTTTCAAAGCTACCCCAGCAATAACCCCGGCAACTCCTAAACTTCCCAAAAATTTCATAAAGAAACCACTGAATCCCATTATTTCTAATGCGATGAAAGTTCCCATCAGAATAATCAGAAATCTGAAGATTGAAATAAGAGTAACTACAGAATCATTCTTTGTTTTTGGAAAAAGTTTATGAAAAAGTTTGACAGACCACCTACTGAGGTAGGTACTTGTCATCAGAAAAAAAAGAAAAACAAGAGCCCCAACAACCAATCTTGGTGTAAGTTCGGCAAAACTAATATACCATCTCTCTAGAACGGCATAAACGGTATGTAGATACTTCATAATTGTAATTAATAAAAAAACCGACAAAAGCCGGTTAATATTCTATCAAATATAAAACTTATTTAGCTTCTTCTGCAATTCTTCTTGCTTGGCCGGAAGGCAAATAGATGCTAAACCCTACATTGAATGTAATTGCCGAATTCAAACCTTCGTTACCAAAACCTGTTACCCCTTGATATTTTACCAAACCTTCCAAACCGATATTTGGAGTGATAAAATAAGAATAACCAGGCCCAACTCCAAAATCTAATCCAGTTGTTGAAATTCCGTCTTCAACAGAAGTTCCTCCAACTCCCACATTACCTTCAAAAAACCAACGTCCGTGATTAAGAAGATTATCTACACCTTTTTCTCCGGGCGACAAGTAATAACGGCCTAATGCGCCAACACCATAATTAAAATTAGTAGGACTGCCCTTGGCTGCTTTTGAAAATCCTAAATCTACATATCCGCCTAACGCCACATTATCTTTTATAAAATAAGCCGCTTTTGGCTGTATTGCAATATTATATCCTGCTCCAGTGTTAAGTCCAAAATTACTTGCTACCAAGCTACTCCCAACCAACCAATTGCCTTCTTGAATTTGAGCATTTGCAGAAGAAAAAAATCCTATCGAAAATAATAATGCTCCAAAAATTGTTCTTTTCATATTTATAAATTTTCGTTAATAAATTATTTCTCTAGAATTTGCAAACCTTGTGCCATAAAGGTAAACCACAAATCTCCGGTTTTAAAAACAAAAAAAGCCAACAAAAAACTGTTGGCTTTTTTATTCTTTTGTATCTAATTACAAAATTACTTTTTTACTTATTATACCTTTAACTGAAGTAATTTTTAAGACATAAACACCTTTTAATAAACCAAGAGTGCTTAGTCTGATTTCCTTAGAGTTATTTCCAGATAAGGATTTAACAAGCTTTCCGGAAACATCAAATACATCAACAGAAGTAATAATATCTTTTGTATCTATTATAATTAATTCGGTTTCATCTTTCATAACATTCACAGATCCTGAAGCTCTGTTTGCAGACTGTATGGAAGAAGAATCTTGGTAAATTATCTCGAATCTTGTATTATCTGTTCCTCGAGTTGCCGCAAATTTATATGAGCCTTGTTCTGATAAATTTATAATTGTATTTAACACATTATCCTTTAAATAGATTGTTTGATTTGT